>NZ_JAKUFX010000033.1:0-46042 GCF_022663635.1 Bacillus cereus group sp. BfR-BA-01356
GGCCCAACAGGAGCAACAGGCCCAACAGGAATAACAGGGGCAACAGGAATAACAGGGGCAACGGGTCCAACGGGGGCGACAGGAGGAACGGGAGCAACGGGTCCAACGGGAGCGCCAGGCGCAACAGGCGCAACAGGTCCAACTGGAGCGACAGGCCCAACAGGAGCAACAGGCTCAACCGGCTCAACCGGGGCTACAGGTACAAGTATCACGGCGACATATGCATTTGCAAATAATACGTCGGGAACAGCGATATCGGTAGTTCTTGGTGGAACGAATGTCCCGCTTCCGAATAATCAAAATATCGGTCCAGGTATTACGGTTTCCGGGGGAAATACAGTATTTACGGTTGCAAATGCTGGAAATTATTATATTTCATATTCGATTAATATAACAGCTTCATTATTGGTCAGTTCACGAATTACAATTAATGGAGCACCACTTGCTGGGACGATAAATTCTCCTGCTGTCGCAACCACATCATTTAGCGCAACAATCATTACAACTCTTGCAGCAGGAGATGCTATTAGCTTACAATTATTTGGTTTGTTAGCTGTCGCAACATTATCAACAACTACTCCAGGAGCAGTGTTAACGATAATAAGATTAAGTTAAACTATAACTCTCGTACTCTTTTAAGATTAAGAGAGTTTCTACATATAATAAGAAGTTAATGAAGTAAAGCATAGTTATGTAAAAGTCAGAATATTATGATTGTAACGTTATGGTGACTATAATATAATGAAAATAACCATCATGAATGAACATTCATTTATTTTTTATGTATTTGAAGGGGGAATGAAGGTGGAAAAACCATGGTTGAAAAGTTATCCAGAGGAAATTCCTAGTACGATTTCTTATGATATTCAGCCGCTTCATAGATATGTAGAACAGATGGCATCTCGCTACCCAGAAAAGAAAGCGCTTCACTTTTTAGGGAAGGATATTACGTTTTCGGACTTCCATGATAAGGTGAAGAGGTTTGCAAATTATCTTCAAAAGCTCGGTGTGGAAAAGGGTGATCGAGTTGCTATTATGTTGCCGAATTGTCCGCAAGCTGTAATTGGTTATTACGGCACATTACTTGCGGGAGGTATCGTAGTACAAACAAACCCACTGTATACAGAAAGAGAATTAGAATATCAGCTTCATGACTCGGGAGCAAAAGTAATTCTTTGTCTCGATTTAGTGTTTCCAAGAGTAACGAATGTTCAATCTGCTACAAAAATTGAGCATATTATCGTAACTCGTATTGCGGACTTTTTACCATTCCCTAAAAATCTATTGTATCCATTTGTGCAGAAAAAACAGTCAAATTTAGTTGTGAAAGTATCAGAGAGTGAAACGATTCATCTTTGGAATTCAGTAGAAAAAGAAGTGAATACGGATGTTGAGGTGCCTTGTGATCCTGAAAATGATCTAGCTCTTTTACAGTACACAGGAGGAACAACCGGATTTCCGAAAGGCGTTATGTTAACGCATAAAAACCTCGTCTCTAACACGTTAATGGGAGTTCAATGGTTATATAATTGCAAAGAAGGAGAAGAAGTCATTCTTGGGGTTCTTCCATTTTTCCACGTGTACGGCATGACGGCTGTTATGAATTTGAGTGTTATGCAAGGATACAAAATGGTCCTTATTCCAAAGTTTGATATGAAAATGGTTTTTGAAGCGATTAAGAAGCATAAAGTGACACTATTTCCAGGGGCACCAACTATTTATATCGCTCTTTTAAATAGCCCACTTTTAAAAGAATACGATATTTCTTCTATTCGTGCTTGTATTAGTGGGTCAGCACCACTACCAGTAGAAGTACAGGAAAAGTTCGAAACAGTTACAGGTGGTAAACTAGTAGAGGGATATGGTTTAACAGAATCCTCTCCGGTTACACATAGTAATTTTTTATGGGAAAAGCGGGTGCCAGGTAGCATTGGAGTTCCGTGGCCAGATACAGAAGCAATCATTATGTCACTTGAAACTGGTGAGGCATTACCGCCAGGAGAAATAGGGGAAATTGTAGTGAAAGGTCCTCAAATTATGAAAGGATACTGGAATAAGCCAGAGGAAACAGCGGCTGTATTGCAAGATGGCTGGCTCCATACAGGGGATGTTGGCTACATGGATGAAGATGGATTCTTCTATGTAAAAGATCGCAAGAAAGATATGATTGTCGCGAGTGGATTTAATGTGTATCCTCGTGAAGTTGAAGAAGTATTATATGAGCATGAAAAAGTGCAAGAAGTAGTGACAATTGGAGTTCCAGATCCGTACCGAGGAGAGACAGTTAAAGCATTTGTTGTGTTAAAAGAAGGTACGGAGTGCTCTGAGGAAGAATTAAATCAGTTTGCACGTAAATATTTAGCGGCTTATAAAGTGCCGAAAGTATATGAGTTTAGAGATGAATTGCCAAAAACGACAGTAGGGAAAATTTTACGCCGTGTTCTAATAGATGAAGAGAAGAGAAAGAATGAGGATGAGCAAACGGGCTAAGGCCCTTTCTTTTTGAAAAAATAGGATTGACACTTTTCTAAATAGTCAGTATTATAAGAATATGAATGGCTATTCATTCAGTCATCTTCTTGAAGGGGACAGTAAAGTGAAGAAAAATAGACCGAAATACAATCAAATTATTGATGCGGCAGTCATTGTGATTGCGGAGAATGGGTACCACCAAGCGCAAGTTTCTAAAATCGCAAAGCAAGCTGGGGTAGCTGATGGCACGATTTATTTATATTTTAAAAATAAAGAAGATATATTAATATCCTTATTCCAAGAGAAGATGGGAGAATTTGTCGAAACAATTCGTCAAAAAACAGCAGGAATTGAAAGCGCTGTATCGAAGTTATTCATGTTGGTAGAAACGCACTTCTTGCTGTTGTCGCAAAATGATCCTCTTGCTATCGTTACGCAATTAGAGCTGAGGCAGTCCAATCAAGACTTGCGCCTTAAAATAAATGAAGTATTAAAAGGCTACTTACAAGTTATGGATGAGATTTTAGAGACTGGTATAAAACAAGGTGAATTTCAAGCAGATTTAAATGTTCGCGTGGCAAGACAAATGATCTTTGGAACAGTAGATGAAGTAGTGACCAATTGGGTAATGAGCGATCATAAGTATGATCTGGTCGCACTTTCAAAAACGGTACACGGGCTACTTATTGCAGCTTGTGGTTATCGTCAATAATGGGAGGGATCATGTTGAAATTCCTATCTGTAAGAGTTGAAGATCATATCGCGGTGGCGACATTAAATCACGCACCAGCGAATGCGATGTCTTCACAAGTTATGCATGACGTTACTGAATTAATTGATCAAGTGGAAAAGGATGATAACATTCGTGTTGTTGTTATTCACGGTGAAGGACGTTTCTTCTCAGCGGGAGCAGATATTAAAGAATTTACATCTGTTACTGAAGCGAAGCAAGCAACAGAATTAGCACAGCTTGGACAAGTTACGTTTGAGCGTGTTGAAAAATGTTCAAAACCAGTTATTGCGGCAATTCATGGAGCGGCACTGGGCGGCGGCCTTGAGTTTGCTATGTCTTGCCACATGCGCTTTGCAACTGAAAGTGCAAAACTTGGTTTACCTGAATTAACACTTGGATTAATTCCTGGCTTTGCAGGTACACAGCGCTTACCACGTTATGTTGGGAAAGCGAAAGCTTGTGAAATGATGTTAACAAGTACACCAATTACTGGTGCAGAAGCATTAAAGTGGGGACTTGTTAACGGATTGTTCTCTGAAGAATCTCTTTTAGATGATACGCTTAAAGTTGCAAAACAAATTGCTGGAAAAAGTCCAGCAACAACTCGTGCTGTACTAGAGTTATTGCAAACGACAAAATCGTCTCATTACTATGAAGGTGTACAACGTGAATCACAGATTTTTGGTGAAGTATTTACGAGTGAAGATGGAAGAGAAGGTGTAGCTGCATTTTTAGAAAAGCGTAAACCTTCATTTAGTGGCAGGTAGTTCAATTATTTTTTAATATAAATTAACAGAAAATTAAAATTGATAGAATCTTTCTGAAAAACAAGGGGGTAAATGGAATGAACATCTACGTACTCATGAAACGAACATTTGATACAGAAGAAAAAATCGTAATTAAAAACGGTGCAATTTACGATGGCGAAGCGGAATTCATCATCAACCCTTACGATGAATATGCAATTGAAGAAGCAATTCAAGTAAGAGACGCACAAGGTGGAGAAGTTACAGTTGTAACAGTTGGTGGCGAAGATAGTGAGAAAGAACTTCGTACTGCATTAGCAATGGGCTGTGATAAAGCTGTATTAATTAATATTGAAGATGATGTAGAAAATGGTGACCAGTTCACGACAGCAAAAGTGCTTGCTGAATATTTAAAAGATAAAGATGCAGATTTAATTTTAGGCGGAAACGTTGCAATTGATGGTGCATCTGGACAAGTAGGACCACGCGTAGCTGAAGCGTTAAATATTCCGTATGTAACGACAATTACAAAACTTGAAATTGACGGTACAAATGTGAAGATTGAGCGTGATGTTGAAGGTGATACAGAAGTGATTGCAACTTCATTACCAGTTTTAGTAACAGCACAGCAAGGTTTAAATGAACCGCGTTATCCATCGCTTCCAGGTATTATGAAAGCGAAGAAAAAGCCGCTAGAAGAATTAGAATTAGATGATTTAGATTTAGAAGAAGATGATGTGGAAGCAAAGACAAAAACAATTGAAATCTATTTGCCTCCTAAGAAAGATGCAGGAAAAGTGTTACAAGGCGAGCTGCAAGATCAAGTAAAAGAACTTGTATCGTTGCTCCATACAGAAGCGAAAGTAATCTAATAAAATACGAAATTATATATGCAGGAGGGAAAATCTATGGCTCGTAAAGTATTAGTAATGGGTGAAGTTCGTGATGGATCGCTACGTAACGTTTCTTTTGAAGCGGTAGCAGCAGCAAAAACAATTGCAGAAGGCGGTGAAGTAGTAGGTCTTCTAATTGGAGACAGCGTTGCCTCTTTTGCAAATGAATTGATTCATTACGGTGCAGATCGCGTTGTGACAGTTGAAAATGATAAATTAAAATCATATACATCTGATGGTTATGCACAAGCGTTTTTAGCTGTACATGCTGAAGAAAATCCAGAAGGTATCGTTTTTGGACATACAGCACTTGGTAAAGATTTATCACCAAAATTAGCAGCGAAGCTTGAAGCTGGTTTAGTTTCTGACGTAACTGCTTTAGAGGTTGAAGGTGGAAATGTTATCTTCACTCGTCCAATTTACTCTGGTAAAGCATTCGAGAAGAAGATTGTAACAGACGGCATCTTATTTGCGACAGTGCGTCCAAATAACATTGCAACTCTGGAAAAAGATGAGTCTCGCAGCGGTGACGTATCTTCTATTACAGTTGATGTGAAAGATTTACGTACAATCATTCAAGATGTTGTCCGTAAAACAGCAGAAGGTGTGGATCTTTCTGAAGCAAAAGTTATTATCGCTGGCGGACGTGGTGTGAAGAGTGAAGAAGGCTTTAAGCCATTAAAAGAGTTAGCAGACGTACTAGGCGGCGCTGTTGGGGCATCTCGTGGTGCTTGTGACGCTGAATACTGTGATTACTCATTACAAATTGGTCAAACTGGTAAAGTTGTTACGCCAGACTTATACATTGCATGTGGTATTTCTGGTGCGATTCAGCATTTAGCAGGTATGTCAAACTCAAAAATAATCGTTGCGATCAATAAAGATCCAGAAGCAAGTATCTTTAAAGTAGCTGACTATGGTATTGTCGGTGACTTATTCGAAGTTGTACCTCTTTTAACAGAAGAGTTTAAAAAGTTAAAAGTACATTCATGATTTAAGTACCCTTGAGTTCCAAGTGAAGTACCCCTATATATAGAAAAAGGTGAGAGATCCCCTGTCTCTCATCTTTTTAGTATTTAATCCGTATTTTTATATAGTATAAAGGAACATTTTTTTGTTACAATACATAACGATACATATTATTCGCCACGTATATAAGTTAATGATATACTCTTGGTAGAATATACTTGAAGGAGGAAATAAAATGGCAATTGTAAACGCAAATGACCAAAGCTTCGCAGCAGAAACTAGCGAAGGTGTTGTATTATTAGATTTCTGGGCACCTTGGTGTGGACCTTGTAAAATGATCGCTCCTGTATTAGAGGAAATTGATGCAGAACTAGGCGAAAAAGTAAAAGTAGTAAAAGTAGACGTTGATGAAAACCAAGAAACTGCTCGTCAATTCGAAGTAATGAGCATTCCAGCTCTTTTCGTATTAAAAGACGGTAAAGTAGTTGATCAAGCGTTAGGTTACAAACCGAAAGAAGCGTTAGTAGAATTAGTTTCTAAACACTTCTAAAATAAAAAAAGCTACCATTTGGTAGCTTTTTTTATTTTCTTTTTTACAGTCTTTCCGTTACAATAAAAGAACGTATGTTGGGTGTTTGGGCATAGTATGTTTTCAAGGGAAAATAAAAATGCTAAGTATGTAGAAATGGAGGGAGACGAGTGCACGAACATTTGAAAGAGAAGTTGGCTATTTTACCAGATCAACCTGGTTGTTATTTGATGAAAGATAAGCAAGGAACGGTTATATATGTCGGAAAGGCAAAAGTGCTTAAAAATCGTGTGCGCTCGTACTTTACTGGTTCACATGATGGGAAAACACTGCGGCTTGTAGGAGAAATTGTTGATTTTGAATATATTGTAACCTCTTCGAATTTAGAAGCACTTATTTTAGAGTTAAATCTAATTAAAAAATATGATCCGAAATATAATATTCAATTAAAAGATGATAAAACATATCCTTTTATTAAAATTACGGCGGAGAAGCAACCGCGCTTACTCATTACTCGAAACGTAAAAAAGGATAAAGGGAAATATTTTGGTCCTTATCCAAATGCACAATCTGCTCATGAAACGAAAAAACTGCTAGATCGTATGTATCCACTTCGGAAATGCACGAATATGCCAGATAAAGTTTGTTTGTATTATCATATGGGTCAATGTTTAGCGCCTTGTGTGAAAGAAGTGACGGAAGAACAAAATAAAGAAATTGTAGATGAAATTATTAAGTTTTTAAACGGTGGACATAAAGAAGTTCGTTCAGAACTAGAAATAAAAATGTATGAGGCCTCAGAGAAACTAGAGTTTGAACGTGCAAAAGAGTTGCGTGATCAAATTGCTCATATTGATGCGATTATGGAAAAACAAAAGATGATTATGAGTGACTTAGTGGATCGTGATGTGTTTGGGTATGCAGTGGATAAAGGATGGATGTGTGTTCAAGTTTTCTTCGTTCGAAAAGGAAAGCTAATTGAACGTGATGTTTCTATGTTTCCAATTTACGATGAACCAGAAGAGGGTTTTTTAACGTTTATCGGCCAATTTTATGAAAACAGTAGTCATTTTAAGCCGAAGGAAATTGTCGTTCCAGGAAGTATAGACTCGGAATTAGTAGAGCGCTTTTTAGAAGTGGAAGCGACGCAGCCGAAACGTGGTAAGAAAAAAGACCTTGTAGAATTGGCAAATAAAAATGCGAAGATTGCTCTTGAAGAGAAGTTTTACTTAATTGAACGTGATGAAGAACGAACGATTAAAGCGGTAGATCATTTAGGGAAGCAGCTTGGGATTGAAACGCCGTATCGTATTGAAGCGTTTGATAACTCAAATATTCAAGGAACAAATCCCGTTTCTGCAATGATTGCTTTTATCGATGGGAAACCGGCGAAGAAAGAGTATCGAAAATATAAAATTAAAACGGTTCAAGGGCCAGATGATTATGAGTCTATGAGAGAAGTTGTGAGGCGCCGTTATACAAGGGCACTTAAAGAAAATTCACCTTTACCTGATTTGATTATTATTGATGGAGGAAAAGGCCATCTAGCGGCTGCAAGTGATATTTTAGAGAATGAGCTCGGATTATATATTCCGATGGCAGGTCTTGTAAAAGATGATAAACATAAAACCTCCCATTTAATTATTGGGGATCCACCGGAACCTGTGATGCTTGAGAGAAATAGCCAAGAATTTTATTTATTGCAGCGTATTCAAGATGAGGTGCATCGATTTGCGATTACATTCCATCGTCAATTACATGGGAAATCTGTCATTCAATCAGCATTGGATGATATTCCAGGAATCGGTGATAAACGGAAAAAGGTATTGTTAAAACATTTTGGTTCATTAAAGAAGATGAAAGAAGCTTCTATAGAGGAATTTGTCGAAGCGGGTATGCCGAAAAATGTCGCGGAGACGATTTATACGTATTTAACAGATAAGAAGACGTTGTAGTTTACAACGTCTTCTGTTTTTTGGTATAATTTCTGAAGATTTAAAATAAACTCATCTGAATGAAAATACAAAAAAGTCAACTAAACTGATATGTCTAGTTGACTGTAGGTAATGCTTACACTTCAATGAGATCTTTTATATCCCATTTTACAAGAAATGTAATAGAGTCAGAACGTTTTTTCTTTTCTTCGTATGACTCTGCAACGACGTTCCGTTGCTTTTGGATTTGTTCAGCGATGAATCCGGCTTCTAGTTGATAAGAAGAATGTCGTTTTTGTTTTTGACGTTCTGCGATGAGTGTGCCTTTAAGTTGGAACTGCATTTCACGACGCTTATGTTCAACAATGCTTAAAGTGCCCCAGCCAGCCTTTTCAAAGAACTGAATGATTTCTTCAATTGTTTCTAGCGGATATTTTCTTGCAAGGTTTCTACCAGACCAGTATAAAATACCATCTAAATCGTTGCCGATTAAATCAGGTAGTAATTCTTCACGTAGCAATTCATAAGCGAAGGCGTTCAATGAAACATCTTCTAAAGATGTTGTATCGATTGTATTTTTACTCACAATATTCCCCTCTTTCTATAGGGATTATTATATAACATTTCACATTTATAAAAACAGATTTTTCTTTAGGAAAATCTGAATATATAAGAAGAAAAAAAGAATTGGCAAATTATATGCAAATTATGTATACGTTTTCTTGACGCTTCGACAAAAATAGGAGTAAAATGAACTTGGTATCAAATTATGCTGAAATATTTCGAATAATTTTTTCAGTTTTTCTTATGCCAATAGTGAAAAAACATTATTGTCATAAACTAATCTGAAAACAGCAGTCAAACATTCAAGGGGGGTAATGGGGACATGAAAGGCCGCGAGTATACGTTTCGTAAGTGGCACTCATTAATGGGGGTCATCCCGGTTGGTGTCTTTTTGACGCAACATTTAATTGTAAACAACTTTGCAACACGAGGAGCAGAGGCTTTTAACAAAGCTGCAGGCTTTATGGAGCTCCTTCCATTCCGGTATGCGCTAGAAATTTTCATCATCTTTTTACCGATACTGTACCATGCTATATATGGCTTATATATTGCATTTACAGCTAAGAACAATGCGGTTTCTTACGGTTATTTCCGTAACTGGATGTTCGTCTTCCAAAGAATTTCAGGTATCGTTACGCTGATCTTCATTTCTTGGCACGTCTGGGAAACTCGTATTCAAGCAATGTTAGGTAAAGAGGTAAACTATGATATGATGGCAGATATTTTAAACAATCCAGCTATGTTTACATTCTACTTAGTTGGTGTTGTTTCAACAATTTTCCACTTTGCAAATGGACTATGGACATTCTGCATCAGCTGGGGAATTACAGTATCTCCACGTTCACAAAGAATCTCTACTTATGTAACATTAGCTATTTTCTTAGGTTTATCTTATGTAGGTGTGAGTGCATTATTAGCGTTCATCGATCCACAGCTAGCAAACCAGTAAGGAGTGGGAGAGCATGAAAGGGAAACTTATAGTAGTCGGCGGTGGCTTGGCTGGCTTAATGGCAACGATTAAAGCGGCAGAAGCAGGAGTAAATGTTGAACTGTTTTCTTTAGTACCAGTAAAACGTTCACATTCTGTATGTGCTCAGGGCGGAATTAACGGTGCCGTAAATACGAAAGGTGAAGGGGATTCTCCATGGATCCACTTTGACGATACAATTTATGGTGGGGACTTCTTAGCGAACCAACCACCAGTTAAAGCAATGTGTGAAGCAGCACCTGGTATCATTCATTTAATGGACCGTATGGGTGTTATGTTCAACCGTACGGAAGAAGGACTTCTTGATTTCCGTCGATTTGGTGGAACGCAACATCACCGTACAGCATTTGCTGGTGCAACAACTGGACAGCAATTACTTTACGCATTAGATGAGCAAGTACGTCGTCACGAAGTAGCAGGACTTGTAACGAAATATGAAGGTTGGGATTTCTTACGAGCTGTTGTTGATGATGAAGGTGTGTGCCGAGGAATCGTTGCACAAGACTTACAAACTATGGAGATTAGAAGTTTCGGAGCAGATGCCGTGATTATGGCAACAGGGGGCCCTGGTATCATTTTCGGAAAATCAACAAACTCCATTATCAATACAGGTACAGCAGCTTCTGCTGTATATCAACAAGGCGCATATTATGCAAACGGTGAGTTCATTCAAATTCACCCAACGGCAATTCCTGGAGACGATAAATTACGTCTTATGAGTGAATCTGCACGTGGTGAAGGTGGACGTGTTTGGACATATAAAGATGGTAAACCATGGTACTTCTTAGAAGAAAAATATCCGGCTTACGGAAACCTTGTACCTCGTGACATCGCAACGCGTGAAATCTTTGATGTTTGCGTAGAGCAAAAACTAGGTATTAACGGTGAAAACATGGTGTACTTAGATCTTTCTCATAAAGATCCAAAAGAACTAGATATTAAACTAGGTGGAATTATTGAAATCTATGAGAAATTTACAGGGGATGATCCTCGTAAACTACCGATGAAAATCTTCCCAGCTGTTCACTATTCAATGGGCGGACTATGGGTTGATTATAAACAGATGACAAATATTCCAGGTTTATTTGCAGCAGGTGAGTGTGATTATTCTATGCACGGTGGTAACCGTCTTGGTGCGAACTCACTATTATCAGCAATTTATGGTGGTATGGTAGCAGGACCAAACGCAATTGAGTATATGAAAGGTCTTTCTAAATCATCTGATGCTGTTTCATCTACTGTATATGAGCAAAATGAATTAATCGAAACAGAGAAATTTAACAATATTTTAACGATGGATGGTAACGAAAATGCGTATGTTCTTCATAAAGAGCTTGGAGAATGGATGACAGATAACGTTACAGTAGTTCGTGAAAATAAAAAATTATTAGAAACAGATGCGAAAATTGAAGAATTAATGGCTCGTTACAAACGTATTAACATTAACGATACAGCAAGATGGAGTAACCAAGGTGCTTCATTTACACGCCAACTTGCAAATATGTTTGAGTTAGCACGTGTTATTACAATTGGCGCATATAACCGTAATGAGAGCCGTGGGGCGCATTACAAACCTGAATTCCCAAATCGTGATGATGCAAACTTCTTAAAAACTACGATGGCAAAATTTGAGGGAGAAGGAAATGCACCAGCATTCCATTACGAGGACGTTGATATTTCGTTAATTAAACCGCGTAAACGTGATTATTCTTCAAAACACGATGTAGCTGCTAAGGGTGAAGAGAAGGGGGATAAACAACATGTCTGAGAAAACAATCCGCCTCATCATTACGAGACAAGACGGGCCAGATGCGCAAGCGTTTGACCAAGAGTTTGAAATTCCATATCGTCCGAATATGAATATTATCTCAGCACTTATGGAAATCCGTCGTAATCCTGTTGATTCAAAAGGGAACCAAACAACTCCGATTGCATGGGATATGAACTGCTTAGAGGAAGTATGTGGTGCATGTTCGATGGTGATTAACGGAAAACCACGTCAATCATGTACGGCACTTATTGATCAATTAGAGCAACCAATTCGCTTAAAACCGATGAAGACATTCCCGGTTGTACGTGACTTACAAGTTGATCGTAGTCGCATGTTTAATGCTCTAAAACGCGTTAAAGCGTGGATTCCAATTGATGGTACGTATGACCTAGGTCCAGGACCAAGAATGCCTGAGAAAAAGCGTCAATGGGCTTATGAGCTTTCAAAATGTATGACATGTGGTGTTTGCTTAGAATCATGTCCAAACGTAAACAGTAAGTCTGACTTTATTGGACCAGCACCGTTATCACAAGCTCGCTTATTCAACTCACATCCAACGGGTGAAATGCATAAAGCAGATCGCTTACGTGCAATTATGGGAGATGGAGGACTAGCAAACTGTGGTAACTCTCAAAACTGTGTGCAATCATGTCCGAAGGGTATTCCTTTAACAACTTCAATTGCGGCATTAAACCGTGATACAACAATTCAATCGTTCAAAGATTTCTTTGGTAGCGATAATAACTATTAATAAATATTGCCTCTTCATATCGAAGAGGCAATATTTATAACTGCATTTTTCTGTTTATTCTGTTTATTTCAAGGTGAAAAGGAGAGATAACAATGAAGAGGATTTCTTATATTGAAGACTTTGAGCAATGGGAAAGTGGTTTTTCGTTTTACAACCCTGTAAAGGTTCGTTTTGGTGAAGTAGATATGTTTGGACATGTAAATAATGTCGTTGCTTTTACTTATTTTGAAGAAGCTCGTATTGCGTTGTTTAAAGAACTTGGATTTATGCAAGAGTGGACACATGCATCATCAGAAACGATGATCGTTGTTGCGGATTTACAATGTAATTTTATTAAGCAAATATATTTTGATGAACAGCTGAAGGTGTATGTAAAGGCAGGATCGGTCGGGAATTCTTCTTTAGATTTACATTATATGGTGAAGAATGCAGCAGGAGAGGTTTGTTTAGTAGGTCGTGGAATGATGGTTCAAGCTTCGAAAAAAACAGGAAGAGGCGAACCATGGCCTGAAGAATGGAAGAAGAAATTACTACAATAATAGAGTGAAAGAAAAATAAGAGAGCAATTTGCTCTCTTATTTTTTGTCTTCCATCGCTTCTTCTAATGTTAAGTGATGTTTATATAGGTATGTAGCGTATGGATTACCAACGTAGCGTAAGTGCCATGGTTCATAGGCATATTCTGTTGTATCTGTTTTATCTTCTAAGTAACGAATGACAAAACCGAATTCATGAGCATGTTCCGCGACCCATTTTCCTTCTGCTGTCTCTCCGAAGATAGGCTCTAATTGAAATTTAGCTGATTTTGAACTAATATCCATTGCTAAACCCGTTTGGTGTTCACTTGTACCAGGAATTGCGCTTACCGAATTAGCTTCGGCTTTTCCTTGACGTCTAACGTATGTATCATGCAACGATTTTTGGCGTTTGTATGAACGATAACCAGATACAGCTGTAAGATCAAGCCCTTCTTTTTTCGCAGCTTTGAACATGTTTTCAAGTGCCTCGGCAGCATCTTTGCGCAGCAATGTTTTTTCTTTATCTTTTGGACTAATAAATGGTACATTTGGTCTCGTTAAGTCTTCAGGAATGTATCCATCTGGTAGTTTTCGATGTTTATTAATTAAGACAAGATTAGATTTTGGATTTGTTACAACTGAAAAGTCATTGTCTATTTTCTTTGCATTATGATCAGCTTTTGGAAAAGCAGGAATCTCTTCTTTTTTATGGTTATTATGCTTTTGACTTTCGACAGCTTTTGCTTCATTATGTAGTGGTGTTTTAGAACCAAAGTAAGCGAAAGATGTGATCCCGATTACAATAGTAGTGGCAGAAATAATTATTATCTTTTTCATGATGCCTTGTAATCACAGTCCCTTCTTCATAAAATGTGTATTGTTTTTTTATTATAAATCTAGTTTGTTGGAAAAGGAATATAAGAGTCATAACGTAATAGAAATGCAAAGAAAATGTCAGAAAATGTGTGAATTTGTAGTATTTTTTTATATAATTCATTTCTTATCTTTCATGATTTGCATTTTTTATGTAATATATATACATAAGAAGATGTAGCGATTATCGAGAATAAAGAACTTCTTGTATAGACTAGGAGTGAATGGGAATGGATTTTGCAACAATTATTGGACTTATTTTAG
Source organism: Bacillus cereus group sp. BfR-BA-01356 (assembly GCF_022663635.1). Classification (NCBI taxonomy): domain Bacteria; kingdom Bacillati; phylum Bacillota; class Bacilli; order Caryophanales; family Bacillaceae; genus Bacillus; species Bacillus cereus group sp. BfR-BA-01356. Next base: position 14,006 of record NZ_JAKUFX010000033.1, read on the forward strand.
GATTTGTAGCAGTGGTAGTAGGGATGGTCGTCAAGGGCGCTGACATAACAGCCTTATTAAATCCTGCAGCAGCATTAATTATTTTTATCGGTACATTTGCTGCAGTATGTATTGCATTTCCGATGAATCAACTAAAAAGGGTTCCAAAACTATTTAAAGTTCTTTTTGGTTCAAATAAAAAGGATTTAAGTTATGAACAGTTGCTAGAATTATTTGTTCATTGGACATCTGAAAGTAGAAAATACGGTATTTTGTCTTTAGAGCAACAATTAGACAAAATTCAAGATGAATTTCTTTTGCGCGGTATGAAATTTGTGATTGATGGCGTATCCGCAGAAGATTTAGAGCAGATTTTGGAATCTGAATTAGAGGCAATTGAAGAAAGACATGCAAAGGGAGCTGCTATTTTTTCACAAGCTGGTACGTATGCACCGACATTAGGAGTTTTAGGTGCTGTTATCGGTCTTGTAGCTGCGCTTGGTAATTTAACTGATATTGAAAAGTTAGGTCATGCTATTTCTGGTGCGTTTATTGCAACGATTTTTGGTATTTTTTCAGGTTACGTATTATGGCATCCATTTGCAAATAAGTTAAAGCAAAAATCTTCAGCTGAAATTGAGAAAAAACGTTTAATCATTGATTGTTTATTAATGTTACAAGAAGGTACATATCCGTTTATTATGAAGAACCGCATTTTAGGTGCACTTTCTGCAACTGAGCGTAAAAAGCTAGAAAAAGGAGCAGAAAAAAATGCGGAGTAAGAAAAATAGAAGAGGCAAAAAGAAAAAACATGATGAGCATATCGATGAAACGTGGTTAATCCCATATTCTGATATGTTAACGTTGTTATTTGCATTGTTTATCGTTTTATTCGCAATGAGTAGTATAGATGCTGCGAAGTTTAAACAGATGGCAGTTGCTTTTCGAAGTGAATTAGCTGGGGGAACAGGTAACAAAGAATTTTTAAGTGATCAAAAGCCAAATGATGAAAAAGAATTATCAGCAAGTAGCCTTGAGGCAGAACAAGCAAAAAAACAAGAAGAAGCTAGAGCTAAAGAAAAAAAAGAGATGGATGAATTGAAAGCATTACAAAAAAAGATTGATCAATATATTAATGAAAAACAATTATCTTCTTCTTTTCAAACTAAATTAACTGAAAAGGGATTAATGGTGACAATATTAGAAAATATACTGTTTGATTCGGGGAAAGCAGATGTGAAATTAGAATCTTTAGGGATTGCAAAAGAGATGTCTAGCTTACTTGTTTCAGCGTCACCTCGTGAAATTACAGTATCGGGTCATACGGATAATGTCCCTATTGCCAATGCGCAGTTTGCGTCGAATTGGGAATTAAGTACGCAGCGGGCAGTTAATTTTATGCAAGTATTACTGCAAAATAAAGAATTACAACCAGAAAAATTTAGTGCGATTGGATACGGAGAATATCGTTCAATTGCTCCAAACGATACACAAGAAGGAAAGGCAAAGAATAGACGTGTGGAAGTATTTATCTTGCCTTTAACAGAGAAAGTAAAATAAAAGAGGATGGCGAATGCCATCCTCTTTTATTTTACATCAAATGATTTTAAGTTGTCGCGACGGATTTTATCTTTTTCTGCATCTGATTTTTTGAAATCATAATCATATAAAGCGCCTTCCCAATCGCCATACATTGGATTCGGGAAAATAATGAATTTCTCACCAAATTGTGCTTTTGAATCTGCTACTGTTTGGTTACGATCTTTTACAGATTTTCCATCAAAACCTGTGAAATCAGATAAGTTATCACCGAAGAATAAGACAATATCATGGGTTTGAGAAACGAGTTCACGGCGTTTTTCTTTTCCTTTTTCTTTCGGATCTTGTAGTAATATATGTTCTTTCGTTGCTTGAGGAGCACCTACACGCTCAAGATTTTTAATTGTTGCATCTAGTTGATTCGTTTTACGATTTGAGATGTAGTAAATATCTACACCTTTAGACTCTGTATATTTTAAGAAATCAATTGCGCCTGGAAGGGCTTCAGCTTCAGCTTTGTTAATCCAATCATCCCATTTGTAAGGATAGCCTTTGCCTGTTTTTACGCTCATTGCCTGATGAGGACTGTTATCTAAAACAGTTTCGTCTAAATCAAGCACGATAGCAGGTTTTTTCTCTGTCCCTTTTGCAAGAATTGCATCAAGCTTTAATTGACCAATGTTGTACCCTTGGTAGTAAAGTGCTTTCGTTTCACCGGCTGTTTGATACCATAAATCAGCCATTAATTGTTGTTCTGTTAATTTTACTTTCTCTTCTTTCGCCACTGTTTTCTCTGGTGTTCCTGAACATGCTACAAGTGATGTAGATAGAACCGCTACAGATAATAAAGTGGTAATGCCCCTCTTCATCTTCATATGTATCCTCCTTGATGTTAGAAAATCATTTTATATTATATATTAAAATATAATATTTTTATATGAACATTTGCATATTGTCTTTTGTATATATAGTAGTATGTCCTATATTAGAAAGATGAGCAAAATAATAATAGTTGTTTTGACAAGTTTTATTGTCGTAATGACAATTATAATTGACAAAAAGAACCTTGTTATTTACAATTTTAACTAAATAGAACAAATGATGGATTCATGACGATGTTTACATATAAGAGGATGAAGCGTGGTGCTATATTTTGTCTTGAATAAACATAGTCTTTGAAAGAGAGTACGAATGATACTAAAGGGGAGGCTTTATACTTGAGTTTACAAATTCAAAACTTAACGAAACAATTTGGGGAATCAAAAGCAGTTAACGGTTTGCAAATTTCGTTACCAAAAGGTGAAGTACTAGGGTTACTTGGACGAAATGGTGCAGGGAAAACAACAACAATCAAAATGCTTCTCGGATTATTAACGCCTAATGAAGGTTCGATTACATGGGATGGAAAAGCATTTGGAAATAGTGGTGTAACAATTGGGTATTTACCAGAAGAAAGAGGTTTATATACAAAAAGTAGAGTAATAGATCAGCTGCGATATTTTGGTAGATTAGAAGGAATGTCGAAGAAAGAAGTGGATCACGCTATTGATCACTGGTTAGAGCGTTTAGCGATACCAGAATATAAATTTAAAACGGCTGGAGAGCTTTCAAAAGGGAATCAGCAAAAAATACAATTAATTGCTGCTCTTCTTCATAATCCGGAACTTCTCATTTTAGATGAACCATTCAGCGGCCTTGATCCAGTTAATGCTGGGATGCTAGCTAGTATTATTGAAGAACAAGTACAGAGCGGAAAGACGATTATTTTATCAAGTCATCGTATGGAACAAGTAGAGGCTTTTTGCCAACATGTATGTATTTTGAAAAAAGGTGAAGCAGTCGTAAAAGGACAGCTAAGTGATATTAAGAAAGAATACGGTTTCCGTAATTTAACGATTGAAGATACAGTAGAGAATGAAAAGGGATTAGAAGCTATACATGTATCGTATGAAAAACAACAAGGCCTTCTTTATGTGAAAGTACAAGACGATGCGGAAGCTCTCAAGATTTTGCAACAGTTGCAAGAGCAAGGTGTTAGCTTACGACAATTCAAAATGTTAGAGCCGACGTTAAACGAAATCTTTGTAGAGAGGGCGAAATAACGATGCGTAAATTTTCTCACGTATTTTCATTTTATTTTAGGGAAGCGTTTTTATCTAAGAAATCATTAATTACGAGTGCGATTTTATTTTTAGTTGTGTTTGGGATTTTTGCATTTAATCATTTTACTTCAGGCGATGATAAAAATAAGGATAAAGATAAAATTGCAGTTGTAGTAGAGAGTTCCACATATAAAGTACAAAAAGATGAGCTAAATAAGCTATTGCCATCAGCAAAAATAACAATTGGTTCAAAGGATGATTTTGATAAACTGCATAAGCAAGTAGAAGAAGGCGATTTAGATGGTCTATTCCATGTGACGGAAAAGGGTGGGGCTCCATCGATTACATATATGTATAATGGATTTCCAAGCCAAGCAACTTCTGCAATTATGGCAGGATATTTAAAGCAACAATATACGATGGTGACGATTGCCAAAAATAATGTTTCACCAGAAATTGCACAGCAATTACAAACAGAAATTCAAGTAAAGCAAGAAGCGATAAAAGATCGTACATCTTCTTTCGGAATTGCCTATTTCTTTACATTTGCTTTATATATGTTTATTGTAGCGTTCGGAAATACAATCGCAATGAATATTGCATCTGAAAAGGCGTCACGTGTAATGGAAGTAATGCTTCCGAAAGTGAAGCCTCTTACGATGATGTATGCGAAAATTTTAGCGGTTGTTTCAACGGCGTTATTGCAACTTGTCATATTGGCGTGTGGTTATCTTATTCCATATTTGTTAGGCTGGGTCGATTTAGAAAGTGCCTCACTATTTGGTATTCCAATTGACTTTACGAAATTAGATGCAAAGGTTATCAGCATGTTTCTTGTTTATTTCATTACGGGATATTTACTTTATGCGATGATGTATGCTGCTGGAGCTGTCGTGTCTAAGACGGAGGATTTACAAGCTGTATCTTTCCCGGTAATGATTTTAATTATGGCTGCATTCTTTATTAGTATTAAATCATTAAGTGATCCGAATAGTACTATCGTTGTTGTAAGTTCTTACGTTCCATTTTTTACACCGATGGTTACCTTCTCACGTATTGTAGCTGGTGAAGCAGGTATGCTAGAAATTACGATAACATTAGCAGTCTTATTGGCGACAATTGCGGTATTAAATGCTGTTACAAGCCGCATTTACGTAAACGGCGTAATGAATTACTCAGATAAAGTGAAATTTAAAGATTTAGCGAAATTTATAAAGCGTCAATAATGAGAGAAAAGCATGATTTCCTATTGAAATCATGCTTTTTCTTTATGTATAAATTAAAAATAGTATATAATAATAAGAGTCGTCTTTTAATAGAATGAATAAAAAGGAGGGTGTGCAGATGGGGATTAGTAGTCGTTTTACAGTAGGTGTTCATATGCTGACATTACTTGCGATAGATCGAAACTCTCGCTGTACCTCTGAATGGATTGCCGGTAGTGTGAATACAAATCCAGTTGTGATTCGTCGCATTACAGGAATGTTGAAGAGAGCAGGGCTTGTTGATGTACAAGCTGGTAAAGGTGGTACGACACTTGCTCGAGATTTAGAAGAAATTACATTACTTGATGTATATAAAGCAGTGGAAGTTGTAGAAGAAGGACAACTATTTTCCTTCCATGAAAATCCCAACATTGAATGTCCAGTAGGAGCTAATATTCAATCAGTATTAGAAATTATTTTAATGCAAGCGCAAGAAGCGATGGAAAACGTACTTGCAAATGTAACGGTAGATCAATTAGTTACAAATTTAAAGTCTAAAATGAAAGAATAAAAAAAGCGAGCTTCCTCATAATGAGGGCTCGCATTTTTTTATTCAGAAATATTGAAAATTCTATTTTTCAGTATTTAAAATGAATTTACCTACGATAGCTGCGAAGATACCACCAAGAATTGGTGCTACGATGAATACCCATAGTTGAGAAAGTGCTTCTCCACCAACAAATAAAGCTGGTGCGATACTACGAGCTGGGTTAACAGATGTTCCAGTTAATGGAATTCCTAATAAGTGAATTAAAACTAATGTGAAACCAATTACTAGTCCAGCTAAAGAAGAACTTCCTTTTTTACCTGTTACAGCAACGATAACTAAAATAAATACGAAAGTTAAAATGAACTCAACTAAAAATGCTCCAGATAAACCAAGAGTTCCGAAACCATTTTGTCCTAAATTATCTAAAGGTGTTTTAGCAGATTTTAAAATTGTTACTAACGTTGCAGTTCCTAATAAACCACCTAAAATTTGAGCTAATACATAATAACAAAGTTCCATAGCGTTCATTCGTTTGTTGATGAACATAGCTACTGATACTGCTGGGTTAATGTGACATCCAGAAATTGTTCCGATGCTATATGCCATAGCTACAATAGATAGACCGAAAGCCATAGCGATTCCTAATGTTCCAATTCCTTCAATTCCGCCGCCAGTGACAGCTACTCCAGTTCCGAATAATACAAGTACAAATGTACCAATAAATTCAGCGATTGCTTTTTTTAACATAATTTACCTCCTATTAATGCGCATGAAACGTATTATAACATAAGTTTTAGTATAAACAGCCAATGAAATACTATTCTGATAAGGCGAAATAGGGGGACAATAAAAAAGAGTATGGTTCATCTCTATAGAACCATACCCTTTTTTTATGCCGATTTTTTCTGTTTAACGACTGGAACAGAACGGTTTAAAATACTATTTGCAACCATTCCTAACATGATAATAATCATTCCGATGAGAGAAAGTCCTTCAGGGAGTGAACCATTTAAGAAAATGATTTCTCCAAGTACGGTAAAGACCATCGTTCCAGCTTGTGTTGCTTCAACAGCTCCAAGTAGAGCGAGGTTATCTTTTGCTAAGTCAGTAGCAAAGAAAAATGTCATCGTTGCAATAACGCCGGAACATAACGCTAACAAAAATCCTTGAAGCATTTGGTTGGATGTTGGAATGCCAGTAGTAGAAAATCCGTATATACCAAGCAAGATTGTTATAGGAAGACTTCCAATTGCCATTCCTAATACACGTTGGAACGTATCAAGGCGTCCACCAACAAGCTCCATCATTTTTCGGTTACCGAACGGATATAAGAAAGCGGCTAATACGACAGGTAAAAAACCTGAAATGAACTGAGTCATTGTAATATGGCCTGCGGCAGTTGCTTGCATACAAATTACACCAAGTAAAATAAATAATGCAACATATAAGCTACGAAGTGGAATTTTTCCGCGTACAAGTTTCGTACCTGATTTTGTTTCTATTTTCACGAAAAATAGTGGTGATAGTAGTAAACCAGCTAAAATCGTAACTTGCCAAGTTCCAGCAACGAGCCAAGCTGGAGAAAAGACAGCTGCGAAACTTAATAAAGAATAAAAACCAATACCGGCAACAGAACCCCATCCGATCCATGCCAATGGATGTTTTTTTAACTCTTCCCATAATTCCCTAAAGTTTTTGCGAAATAAAACGATAAGGAATAAAATAGGAAGAGCAAATAAAAAACGGAAGGAAGCTGTCCAAGCCCAGCTCGTTCCAGATACATTCATTGCTCTATTAATAATAAAGGTTGCAGAAAAAAAGGCCGATGATAAAAGACCTAATAAAATTGCGCGCATGAAGTATAGCACTCCTTTCGGAAATAAATAATTATGTATAGTATGATATACTTTTATTTATTAAAAGTAAACTATTTTATACTTTAAGGTGGTTTTATATATGAAAGAAAATGACGATATGCAAACGAAAGAAGTCATTCAACAAGTTGGACAGTTATTGAGACAAATTCGAAATGAACAGAAATTAAGTTTAGAAGAATTAGCCCATAAAACAGGAGTTAGTAAATTAACATTAGGAAAGATCGAAAGAGGGGAAACAAATCCGACACTAGCTGTCATTTGGAAAATAACGAAAGGGTTATCAATTCCTTTATCCAGATTAATGGTTGTTGGAGAACCTGTAGCTGTTGCACGCTGTGGAGAAGGATTTGCAGTAGATGAAGGACAAGCGTGGCATTTAGAAACGATGTTCCGTTATACGAAAGAAACAGGGATGGAAATGCACCGTGCTTGTTTACGATCAAATAGTATATATGAGCCAGAAGCTCATCATGAAGGTGCGATTGAGCTTGTAACGGTAATGAAAGGGAAAGTGTCTATTCAAGTGGAGAATGATGTATACGAATTAAATGAGTTTGATTCCATTCAATTTGAAGCGAATAAGAAGCATATTTATAAAAATGAAGAAGAAGAAGTGGCGGTATTACATTTAACGATGAAATATTCTTCATGAAAAAATCACCTATAGGATTCTATAGGTGATTTGCTCTTCTTAAGTATGTGAAATAATGCCGTTAGTACGAACGTGGCATAAGTAATAAACAAATGAAATAAACTAAAAATCCTGTCCCAAAACATAAAACAGCAATAACCCAAATGATACGAATAAGAGTAGAGCTAATATCAAAATATTCTCCTAAACCACCACATATACCAAATAGCATTTTATCAGTTTCGGATTTACATAACTTTTTTGACATATTCCAATCAACTCCTTTTTATATCAAACTGCATACTTTTATTCTATATGGAAATTTATGAGAAGACTATGGGGTTGTATTACATTTTTTTGCGAGAAGGGATCGTATTAATTGTCTTAATTTTCAGTGGATATTAAACTTGTAGTTATGAGGTGATTTTTAATAAAGGGTGGGGAAATAGAGATGACAGTATATTGGTTGACTAACGTAATGCTTGAATCAGGATATACATATGAAGAAGAGAGAATTTCACAAACAGAAACAGAATTATGCAGTTTACTTATTGAAGATGGTCGAATTAAAAAAATTATAAAAGGGATTGTTCAAGAGGAAGATATAGTAACTTTTGATGCTAAGAACTTATTAATGTTGCCAGCTTTCAAAGAGATGCACATTCACATTGATAAAACATATTATAGTGGCCCATGGAAAGCTTGTATGCCAGCAGAAAGTATTTTTACACGTTTTAATGAAGAAGAAAAAATTTTACCAAAGCAATTAGCGACTGCCCAAAATAGAGCGGAAAATATGCTAGAGTTACTACTGCAAAATGGTGCAACGAATATTAGAACGCATTGTAATGTTGATCCAATTATTGGGCTTGGTAATTTGGAGGCGACGTTAGCGGCATTAGAAACATATAAAAATCGAGTGTCTAGTAGAATTGTTGCGTTTCCGCAACATGGATTATTGCGCAGTAATTCTGTGCAACTCGTGAAAGATGCGATGCGTATGGGTGCTCATCTAGTCGGAGGAGTAGATCCAGCTACAGTAGATAATGACATTGAAAAGTCATTACATACAATTATGGATATCGCAGTAGAATTTAATGCGGATGTTGATATTCATTTGCACGATGCGAATAATCTTGGAACGTTTACGATGAAGAGATTGGCAAGTTTAACAGAAGAAGCAGGATGGCAAGGCCGTGTAACGATTAGTCATGCACTTGGACTTGGTGGTGTTACTGATAAAGAGGCTGAAGAAGTGGCAGAAAGACTCGCAAATGTAAATATTGATATTACTTCAACGGTGCCAATTGGTAAACAAGTAATCCCAATTCCGTTATTAGATAAAAAAGGTGTTAAGGTTTCATTAGGCAATGATAGCATTACAGATCATTGGTCACCGTTTGGAACAGGTGATATGCTTCAAAAGGCGAATCGATTAGCAGAGCGTTTTGGGTGGAGTGACGAAAGGTCTTTAGGAAAAGCACTCCGCTTTATTACAGGAGGAAAAGAAACGTTAAATAAGGAAGGGAAACGAGTATGGCCGAATGTAGGGGATGAAGCGAGCTTTGTTTTGACGAATGCGACATGCGCTGCTGAAGCAGTAGCACGTCAAACAGAAAAACGTTTAGTCGTGTATAAAGGAAATATTGTTGTTGGAAGTTTAAATGAGGTGGAATTAAATAATCTTGTGTAGAAGAATCGTTTAAATATTTTGAGGAGGGTTCTAATGGTGAGTATAGAACTCTTCTTTTTTATTCTTACAATATATTTTTATAGGAAAGCTAGAAGGGATGAAAAAATTGGACAATCAACATAACCAAAATCATATTATGGGAACTTTGCAATGGTTTATATTTTTATTAGCAAATTCAATCGCACTACCAATTGTCGTTGGCGGATTATTTCATCTTACGACGGAAGAAATATTTTATTTAATGCAGCGTACGTTTTTGGTAGTTGGTATATCTTCTTTTTTACAAGGATGGCTTGGGCATAGACTGCCAATTGCGGATGGGCCGGCTGGATCTTGGGTTGGTGTATTTACCGTACTTGCTTATGCAACGGCTGGACAAGATCAATTACATAGTACACTGCAAATTTTAGAATTAGGAATGATAATCTCCGGTGTTATTCTAATAGGATTAGGAGTAACTGGTTTTATAGGACGTATTTTATTTTTATTTACGCCGCTTGTGACAGGGACGTTTTTACTTTTATTATGTTTACAATTAAGTGGTGTATTTTTAAAAGGAATGTTAGGAATTACAGCTACTATTTCTCAAATCGACGGATTTACAGCAATGATCGCGTTTAGTATATTTCTGTTCGTTATTATACTATCTAATTTTGGACAAGGCTTTGTCAAAAGTTATGCAGTTTTAATAGGATTAATTAGTGGGTGGGTTATTTTTCTCATTGCAGGAAAAGTGACAATCCCATCTCAAGTAACTCATTTTGTGCAACTTCCACATATATTTGCTTGGGGACTTCCAAAATGGAATACAGGTATGGCTGTATCAAGTTTTGTTATGGTATGTATTTTAGTTTCGAATACGGTGGCAGCTATTATAGCAATTAATCAAGCAACTATTCATAAAGCGACTATTGAACAAAAACAGTTGAAAGATGGAACATGGGTTGGAGGGATTTCGCATATCATCTCTTCTGTATTTTCAACTGTAGGTGTCGTTCCGTTACCAGCAACGGCAGGATTTATACGTTTAACAAAACAAAAGTATATACGATCGTTCTTAATGGCATGTGCGTTACTAGTCGTAATGTCTCTTTTTCCAAGTATTATTCGTTACTTAGCATCTTTACCATCAGCTGTCGCATCGGCTGTTTTAATGGCTTCGTTCGTACAGTTAATTGGAATTGGATTTAATAATATAAAACAAGTGCCGATGAGTGAAAGGAATGTGACGATTTTAGGCGTTGCAGTATTATTTGGCAGCGGCGTTATGTTTTTACCGTCTGGAGCACTCCAATCCTTGCCGTCTGTTATGCAATATATATTCGGTAATGGTTTATTTGTAGGTACGGTTGTAAGTATATTGCTAGAACAAATATGGCGCGTTGGAAATTAAGTGGATAAAAAGAGTGTACGCACTGTATAAAAGTCTAAAATAACATAGGAAATAAAGCCCATTTTCATTCACCACCTGCACATTTCGTTCATACAATATCTTGACTAAATAAACACCCAACTTACACATACACAGCTCTGGCTTAAGCAAGGAGGGTTATACCAGTTGAAGGAAAAAGCGTATCAATCTAAACCTTTACTCACAAAGAGAGAGAGAGAAGTATTTGAATTGCTGGTTCAAGATAAAACAACGAAGGAAATTGCAGGTGAACTTTTTATAAGTGAAAAGACAGTTCGCAACCACATCTCAAACGCAATGCAAAAGCTAGGGGTTAAAGGACGTTCACAAGCAGTTGTGGAGCTTCTTCGTATGGGAGAGCTCGAATTATAAGAAAGCAGCCGACTTTTATATAAAAGTCGGCTATTTTTTTGTTTGCTTCACTTGCTATATGAATGATAAAAACGTTTCATACATAAATAGGTAATAAGGAGGGGATATGTTGAAAAGGATACTGTTAGTTTCAACAAGTGCTCATGATATGAATGGACACCCGACTGGTTTGTGGCTTGAAGAGCTCGCAGCTCCTTATCATGTATTAAAAAAGGCTAAGTTTGATGTTGATATTGTGTCAATAAAAGGCGGGAGAGTACCTATAGATAGAGTGTCTATTCCGAATGGTATACCTCGCGAATTCAAGCATGTAGCTTCTTTATTGCAAAATACGAGGCCGATTTCAAATGTTCATTTTTCGGATTATGATGCGGTTTTATTTGGTGGTGGGCACGGGGCGATTGTAGATTTTCCAGGTAATCCATATGTAGCAAATTTGATTGAGAATATGTATAACAATAACCGGATTGTAGCGGCTGTTTGTCACGGAGTAAGCTCTTTAGTCGGTGTGAAAAATAAGGATGGCTCGTTTTTTGTTGCGGGTAAGCGTATAACAGGTTATACAAACGATGAAGAAAGAGCTGTACATTTAGAAAAGCGCGTTCCGTTTTTGCTAGAAAGTAAGTTGAAAGAAGAAGGAGCTTTGTTTTATGTAGCCCCCAATTTTACGCCGCATGTAGTAGTAGATGGTCATTTAATTACAGGACAAAATCCACAGTCTAGCGTGGAAATAGGTAAGGCTATAAAAAGGGCTGTAAATAAATTATAGAAAAAGTACCCGCTACTAACAAAGGTAGTGGGTATTTTTATCCCTCTATTTTCCAGGTAGTAGGACCGCGATTGGTGAGGGCTAATAATCAGTGGGGGATGAACAAAACTCCCACTGATTAAAGTTTCACTTTATTCTAAAATTCCCGCCTCAAAATTGGTTTTTAACCGTCCAGTTGGTAATAATTGATTATAGTTTTTTATGTATAGTATATGAAAATGTAATAAACTAAAAAGGCATAATGAGTATAATAACTTCATTTATAATCATTCGTGAATTTGCTATACTATTTTGTATGGACAAAAGGGGAGGCTCTTTTAAATGAGAAAAGTCGCATGTGCAAATACTTATATTAATAAAATAAAGCCCATTATTAGAAAGACAAGTTTTAGCCAATTGAAAATAGATGAAATTGCGAAATATATGGATATTAGTAAAGCTACTTTATATAAACGTTTTTCTTCGAAAGATGAAATTATTGAGGCGGTAGTAGAGGATTTCATGAACTATCTACTCGAAGGTGATGCGGATAATCAAGATGAAAGTATGTCATTTACAGAACGTTTCCAAAAGACGTTTATCCATTCTTTAAAATGTGTGACATATATTTCGGATGTTTTTTTGCAAGATTTGAAAGAAGCATATCCGCATTTGTCGGATCAATTAGTCGCTGCCCAACAAAATCGTAATCATAATTTGCAAATGTTTTTTGAAGCGGGTATGGAACAAGGTTATTTTAATAAAATGAATGCACAATTATTTATGGTACAAGATGATGTGATGTTAAGACGTATTATAGATCATTCTTTTTGTATTCAGTACGATATTACGTTAAAGAAAGCGATACTTGATTTTTATCAATTAAAGAAGTATCAACTTTTTAAACCAGAGTATATAGAAGCAATTGATGATTCTGAAATTGAAAAAGAAGTTATTGCTATTTTGCAAATGATTTCGTAAAAAAGCAGATCTCCCTTAATAGAGGAGAATCTGCTTTTTTAGTACATATTATTTTTGCAACTGCTTTAATACTAATTCGGCTACTGGACCACCTGAAGCTGGGTTTTGACCAGTGATAACACGATTATCTTCTAGAGCATAAGCTTCCCACGGTTGCGCGGCTTTTTCGTAAAGTCCTCCATTTTTAATGAGTTCATCTTCTGTTAAAAATGGAACGAATTGATCTAATTCAGCTAATTTTTCTTCTTCATTTGAAAAGCCTGTTACCTTCTTACCGCTAATTAAACGATCCCCATTGCTTAATGTAATATGAAATAAACCAGCAGCTCCATGACAAACGGAAGAAACAATTCCGCCGTTTTCATAAATATTGCGGCTAATATTTTGAAGTTCTTTATTTTCTGGGAAGTCCCAAATAACCCCGTGGCCACCTGCGTAATAAATAACAGCGTAGTCTTCTGGATTCACTTCACTTGGTTTCATTGTAGAACCGAGGCGATTCATAAACTCTTTCTTTTGATACCATTCCCAATCGATGCTCTCCGCCATTGCTAAACTATGTGGATCAATTGGTGTATAACCGCCTTGTGGACTGACGTAATCAACTTCGTAACCCGCTTCTTCTACTTTTTTTACGAAATGTACAGCTTCACCAAGCCAAAGTCCGGTAGCCCTATTTAAATTTGGATATTTTTCTACGCTTGTTAATACAACTAACATTTTTCTCTTCATCATAATCCTCCTATAATGTCTCTTCTATATAAAAGTTCTGTATGCGTTTCGTTTTATTAAGTTAAAAAATGTAAATTTGAATAATCATGCCAGTCCTCCTTATATCGGCTTCGAAATTAGTGTATAATAACTTTTGAACAAAATAAACTAAAAAGGCTTAATTAGTTTACTTTGTATATTTTTTCGTTGACAAACTGTAATGCTGAAACTATGATAGTTCCATGAATATCGAACAACATACGTGTTTCGTTTCGAATTCAATTTACCCCGCATTAACGGGCAGTAAGACCCCCATCTCAAAATTCAGCGGAAGCAAAGAAGTTAGGTGGGGGGTGGGCTGCCCGTAAAAGCCCGATTGGTGAGGGCTAATAATCAGTGGGGGATGAATACAAACCTCACTGATTAAAGTTTCACTTTATCGCGCGATAAATTAGCAACTTTTACACATTTAATGAAGTTGTTTAGTGGTGATACAACATTTAAATAACTTCATTTTTTTATCTATAGTTTGACAGTTTTAAAATTGCAATCAGGAGAGTGTTACACATGGGGAAAGATATAAGAAACCATTCGAAATGGTTTGTTTTTACATTATGTTTTATTGTTTTGTTAGGACCGATGAACGCTGTGTTATTTAATGTAGCGCTAGAGGATATTGCCAATGATTTATCAATTAGTCAATCGAAAGTAAGCTGGGTTGTAGTAGGGTATTCCTTAGTTGTCGGTATTGGTTCGATAATATATGGAAAGCTGGCTGATCGTTACAGTGTAAAAAGACTATTAATTATTTCTATTATCATATTTGTAGCTGGTTCTATTGTTGGATTTGTGAATCAATCTTATGAAATTATCATTTTCGCAAGGTTAGTGCAGGCGAGCGGGGGAGCAGCGTTTATTGCGCTTAGTATGATTGCGTTGGCGAAATTAGTTGCTCCAGCTAAAAAACCAGGTGCGTTAGCAATGATTAGTTCTTCTATTGCATTAGCGGTTGGTATTGGACCTTTAGTAGGTGGGGCAATTACAAATACGTTAGGGTGGCCGTATTTATTTTTATTTATGGTTATTTCAATGATTGGTATTTTCTTACTCGTAAAATTTATGCCAGAAGAGGCGCGACATACAGATGAAGTGTTTCGCTTTGATTTCATTGGAGCAGTTTTATTATTTGTATTGATTACGACCATTTTATTAGGAGTTAATATTAATAGTGGGCTTTTTGTGTTATCTGTTGTTTTTCTATTTTTATTTAAGGCTCATATGAAGAGAACAGAGTCGCCGTTTATTGATATTGAGTTATTTACAAATAAACCATTACTTCGTTTAATAGCGGTCGGATTTATCATTAATGTGGCGTTATGTGCTAGTTTATTATTATTACCATTACTGTTAGGAAGAGGACATGGATTGTCTCCATTCGTTATTGGAATTGTATTGTTTATTGCATCTCTCTTTGATATTGTATCTAGTTTTATTACCGGAAAGATTATTCCTTCGTTTGGGAATGTGAAGATGATGTATGTAGCTTCTGTAGTTATGATCATTGGCTTTTTAATTTTAGGGATTATTCCGGACGGGAACTTACTCTTTATTTTATTTGCGGTTATTTTAACATTTATGAGTTATTCGGCAATTCAAGTATCATTAAACACATTTATCCCGAAAACATTAAATCCAGCTAAAGTTGGAGTCGGTCTTGGTTTATATAATTTAATTAACTTTTTCGGTATGGCATTTGGACCAGCTGTAGCGAGCAAAATTATGGAATCTACAAATAGTTATCGATTGAATTTTATTTTGATCGTCATTTTAATTGCTGCTCATTTCTTCTTATTAATGGGAATGTCTTCTTTTCAAAAAAAGATGGAGCAATGAATATGCACTTTATATAGAAGAAACCGACTTTCTTATAGAAGGTCGGTTATTTTTCTATCTTGCAAATTACGAAAAAAAGGAGCAAAATAAAAAAGGTCCTAGTCTATACATGGGAAAATGAAAATTTTCATACAGAAGCATTTGAAGTGAGCGAACTTAAAGTGTGTAAAATATAATGATAAACATAAAAGATGATGAATGAGAAAACGGGTGATGAAGTTGAATAGAGCAATCGGTGTTATCGATTCAGGAGTTGGCGGTTTAACAGTAGCGAAGGAATTAATTCGTCAGTTGCCGAAAGAGCGTATCATATATTTAGGAGATACAGCACGTTGTCCTTATGGTCCACGTTCTCGAGAAGAAGTACGTCAATTTACGTGGGAAATGACAGAGCATTTACTAGATTTAAATATTAAAATGTTAGTTATTGCGTGTAATACAGCAACTGCAGTTGTATTAGAAGAGATGCAAAAACAATTACCAATTCCAGTAGTAGGAGTTATTCACCCAGGATCACGTACAGCTTTAAAAGTGACAAACACGTATCACGTTGGGATTATTGGAACGATTGGAACGGTGAAAAGTGGTGCATACGAAGAGGCGTTAAAGTCTATTAATAACCGTGTTATGGTAGAAAGTTTAGCTTGTCCACCTTTCGTTGAACTTGTAGAGAGTGGGAATTTCGAAAGTGAAATGGCGTATGAAGTTGTAAGAGAAACGTTGCAACCACTGAAAAGTACCGATATTGATACACTTATATTGGGGTGTACACATTATCCGATTTTAGGACCTGTTATTAAAAAAGTAATGGGAGATAAAGTGCAACTAATTAGTTCTGGTGATGAAACAGCACGTGAAGTAAGTACAATCTTATATCATAGTAAAATGTTGAATGAAGGAGAAGAACAAAGCGATCATCTCTTCTTAACAACAGGAAAAATAGGCTTGTTTAAAGAAATTGCATCAAAATGGTTCGGTCAACCGATTGAAAATGTGAAGCATATTCATTTAGAAAAAGAATAATAGTAGAATTTATATAAGTGAGCTCCTGAGAAATCAGGAGTTTTTGTTTTATCTTGCTATTTGCTGGGGAGTAAGACCCCTGTTGATTAAAGTTTCAATTTATAAGAGGCGCAGCTTGTTCTAAAACGTGAAACAGCTCGTATACATAATAGTACAAACTTAGATTTTAGGGGGGAATGGCATGCCTAAATCCACTTTTAAATGGGTTGTTGGTGCTACTGTGAGTGCTGTTTTACTAACAGGGTGTGGCTTTATAAATCAAGAGAAAGCAACTGAACAAATTGATCCGCCAAAACAAGTTACGTATACAGAGGGTGGGAAGAAAGAAGTAGCTAAAAAAGATAAGCAAGGGCAAATGGTAAATAGAGAACTATACCTTGTTGATAAAAATGGTTATGTTGTACCACAAACGTTAGCTATACCTACTCCGAAAGCAAATGAGACTGTGAAGCAAACGTTAGAATACCTTGTGAAAGATGGACCGGTAACGAATTTATTACCGAATGGGTTTCGTGCAGTCATTCCGGCGAATACAACGATGACCTTAGATTTGAAAAAGGACGGAACGGCAGTTATTGATTTCTCTAAAGAAATGAAAAACTATGCGAAAGAAGAAGAGCGTCAAATCGTTGAATCTATAGCTTGGACGTTGACGCAATTTACAGAGATAAAACAAGTGCAGTTCCAAATAAATGGTGAGAAATTGGCAAAGATGCCGGTTGGTGGTACACCGCTTGGTGAAGGAGTGAGCCGTGCAAATGGTATTAACTTCGATGATGAACAAGTAGCAGATGTAACAAATACAAAACCAGTCACACTGTATTTTATGGCGCAAAATAATAATAAACAGCAATACTACGTACCAGTCACACGCCGCGTTGCGGAAGGTAAAGAAAATGACTATGCAACAATTATAGATGAACTTGTAAAAGGTCCGATCCATCAATCGCTCCTGAATGATTTTAATCCAGGCGTTAAGCTTATTACGAATCCGAAATTACAAGACGGAAATCTTACATTAAACTTTAATGAAAATATATTTGTAAACCCAGATAAAAATATGATCTCAAATTACGTATTGAAGTCGTTAGTTTTATCTTTAACAGAAAAGAAAGGTGTGAAAAATATTTCTATTGAAGTGAATGGAAAAGCAAATCTTATAGATGAAAAGGGCGGAAAGTTAATAAAACCTGTAGATCGTCCAGAAAACGTGAATACAGGTAGTTTTTAATCGTCAATAATTTGATATACTTAAGTAAGAAAGAGGAATTGCTTTTTGGGTTCCTCTTCTTTTATTGTATACATATCATACATTTAAATTTGGCTATACTAACAAGTAGTTATGAGGAGGTTATTTTTATGCGAGTAGATGGTAGAGAGAAAACAGAATTACGCCATATACATATTCATACGAATTATTTAAAACATCCAGAAGGATCAGTGTTAATTGAGGTTGGGGATACAAAGGTAATTTGCTCAGCGACAATTGAAGAGCGTGTCCCGCCATTTATGCGTGGAGAAGGAAAGGGCTGGGTAACAGCTGAATATGCGATGATTCCACGTGCGACAGAACAACGTACAATTAGGGAGTCAAGCAAAGGGAAAGTAACAGGACGTACAATGGAAATCCAGCGCTTAATAGGACGAGCATTACGTGCGGTAGTTGATTTAGAAGCGCTTGGCGAGAGAACAGTTTGGATTGACTGTGATGTCATCCAAGCAGATGGTGGAACGAGAACAGCTTCTATTACAGGTGCATATGTAGCGATGGTATTAGCTTTCGAGAAATTATTACAAGCAGAAAAAGTATCTAAAATTCCAGTAAAAGATTATTTAGCAGCAACATCAGTAGGAATTGTTGAAGAGCAAGGTGTTGTTTTAGATTTAAACTATGCAGAAGATTCTAAAGCAGACGTTGATATGAATGTAATTATGACTGGAAAAGGTCAGTTCGTTGAAGTGCAAGGAACTGGAGAAGAAGCGACGTTTAGTAGAGCGCAGTTAAATGAATTACTTGATGCAGCAGAACAAGGCATTTTCCAACTGATTGATATGCAAAAAGAAGCGTTAGGTGACATCGTATCTCATATAGAGTAGAGGTGGAAAGTATGAAACAAGTTGTTGTAGCGACAAAAAATATGGGGAAAGTACGTGAATTTGCTGAGTTATTTGAGCGATTTGATTTAGAAGTGAAATCATTACACGATTTTCCTCATATTGAAGAAGTCGAAGAAACTGGTGAAACATTTGAAGAAAATGCGATCTTAAAAGCGGATAGTTTGAGTAGACAGTTGAATGCAATTGTAATTGCGGATGATTCAGGTCTTATTGTAGATGCGTTAAACGGGAAACCAGGCGTGTATTCAGCTCGTTTTGCTGGAGAGCCAAAAGATGATCAAGCGAATATTGATAAAGTTTTACAAGAATTAAATGAAATACCGTTTGATAAGCGTAAAGCTCGCTTCTACTGTGCATTAGCAGTAGCTTTCCCTGAAGGTGATAAAAAGCCTGTCATTGTAAACGGGACATGTGAAGGATTTATTTTAGAACAACGCCGCGGAGAAAATGGCTTTGGATACGATCCGATCTTTTATGTGGAAGAGTACAAAAAAGCAATGGCGGAATTAAGTTCAGATGAAAAAAATGCTATTAGTCACCGCGGACGTGCTCTTCGTAAGTTAGAAGAAAAAATCCCGGAATGGTTTTTAGGAGAATAAGGGAGAGAGAATGATGAAAGCTTTAATCGTAAGCGATAGTCATAGCTCTGTGAAGGAATTACAGCAGTTGAAAGAGAAGTATGAAGGGAAAGTAGATATCATGATTCATTGCGGTGATTCAGAGCTAACATCTGCTCATGAAGAACTGCAAGGTTTCCATGTTGTAAAAGGAAACTGTGATTATGCTAACTTTCAAGATGAAATTGTAACTGATGTAGATGGAATTCGCTTCTTAGTTGTGCATGGACATCGCCATAATGTGAAAATGACATTACAAACGCTAGCGTACCATGCTGAAGAAGTGGGAGCACAAGTTGCATGCTTCGGACATTCTCACGTATTAGGTGCGGAATTAATCGAGGGCGTTTTATTTATTAATCCAGGCAGTATTTTATTACCACGTCAGCGTGTAGAAAAGACATTTGCTTTATTAGAAATGGATGAAAATCAAATGGAAGTTCGTTTTGAAACGTTAGACGGACAACTAGTTGAACAGGCAGTTTTTAAAAGAGGATAAGAAAATTTATCCTCTTTTAAAAAAGGTGTTGACTTTATGTGTGGTTATACATATAATAAATATTGTCGATAGGGCAACGGCGCTAACGAAGAAAAGAAAATAACATATGCGGGTGTAGTTTAGTGGTAAAACAAGAGCCTTCCAAGCTCTGGTCGAGAGTTCGATTCTCTTCACCCGCTCCATGTCCCAGTAGCTCAGCCGGATAGAGCATACGCCTTCTAAGCGTACGGTCGGGAGTTCGAATCTCTCCTGGGACGCTAAAAAAACCTTGTTATCTTTTGATAACAAGGTTTTTTGTTTGGGTTATAAGTGTAGTTCATGCTTAATATTTGCGACCTTTCCTTTGATATTAAGCAGTTGCATATGTACTTCTTTTTCTTAAATAAAAAGAGGACCATTTATGCGCCCTATTCCTCTTATTTAATTTAAAGAATCAATAGGTTTATGATGGAACTCAAATCCATATCCAGATTCTCTTAATTGTTTACTTACAATATTATAAAACTCTTTACCATTCTAGTACGATTGAGCAGCAGTTATCGGAACTTATCCCTGTGAGTGTGTTACAATTAATAGAAGCGGAAAACGAGAATCTCCAATTGACTGGACCTGTGATTGGTTAGATGGTTTAAGAAGGTCGTATAAAAAAGGGAGATGGCGCAAAGATGGCGAGATCAAATGAGAATGATTTAACGGAGAAATTGGCAGAAGGCCACCGAAAATATGGTGATGGCAATTTTACAGTACAGAACATCGGTGATGAAACTAACCCGAATTGGACTGTCGTAAAAAATGTGAGGAAGGGATCGGCAGGCATTCGCGAAGGAGAAGATATATTAAGACTGCGATCAAAATATATAAAATAGTACGGAAATGGGCGGAGCGGGAGTTCGAATCTCTCCTGGTACGCTACAAAAACCTTGTTATCTTTTGATAACAAGGTTTTCTGTTTAGTTATTAATAAACTTCTCAAATACAAAACCATAATCTTTCACATTATATTGTTTCTTCGTATCAACAAGCCAGTTAAAGGCAATCTCGTTCATTTCTTTAAATTGCTCTGCTAAATTTACTTGTGCGTTTGAAATGCGGCTAAAGGCATTAGATGCCATATCTAAACTTTTATGTGCATATTGTAATGTAATATCGTTGTCGTATGAAATTTCTTCGATTTTAAGTAAAGCCTTATATAAATCTTTTAATTCTTCAATATGTTTTTTATGAACATCAATTGAGTAATGTTCATCGCCCATTTGAAACTTAATTTCTACATCTAAATCAATCGTTCCTGCAGTTTCAAGTGCTACGTTTTTAATTTGATATTTGCTATAACTAAAGCGGCGTAGTGTACGTTTTTTACTTGTTGCGCTTGTACCGTCTAAGTGAATTAACCCTTTGTTTGTGAAGCAATATTCATCTGATTTCGATTTAATTAGAAAGTAAATTTTCTCCCCATCTTCATGCATTACATAATCATCGGCATCGACCTTATCATAGTCTTTAGGTGTAATAACAGAACCTACATCGCTTAGTCCTAATACATCTGCGGCCATTTTTTTAAACATATATAATCCCCCTTGTAAATTAAATTCTTAATTGTACAAAAATATATTAACATGATTTTCATCCTTTGTTTTCTTGTAATACGAAAATATCTGAAGGTAAGTTAAGAAAAGTAATGAATAATTATTTTGATCCTAAATTATTTAGTAAATCTATTAGTTTAAGATTGGATTCTCCGAAAAATAACCAAGAGAAAAAAGTTAATTTTGCAAGTGATTATAGAGAAATTCCGTGAAAGCACCTCAAGCTATGTGAGGTGTTTTTCTATCCTCTTTTGAAATCTTACAATTCTGTAAGGTAACTGTAAGGTAGTTCGATGGTAACAAATTGCTAATCTTTTATAATGAAGATAACAACGATAAAACGAGGAGGCAGAAATGATGAAAGGATTAGTTGTAACGGGCTTAACGGTTGCTTTTGGATTTGTAGCGTATGAGAAATTAACGTATGTAGTTGATGTTGTGAAACATTTGATTGCTTAGAGAAAACAGCCATGAGAGGGAAAGGGAATGAGTGAATGAATGGAATGGTTATTTGGAATTATAGGTACTTGTAGTGTAGTGTTATTGTTCTTTGTCCCAAGTGGTATACTTAGTTCGACAACAAGTTTGTTCTTCTTAAGTTTGTTTGCTTGTACGATGCTTATTATTATGTTTTTAATGAAGCGAAGTAAACCAATCTTCTATTTTAGCATGATTGTTATGGCAATTATTGTTCTCCAAATTATTACCCTTGTAATATACCCCACAATTATAAAAGCTTTCCATTAATGATGAATCCTCTGCGTTTGTTGCTGGGGATTTTTATTTGTACAATTTTAATTTTTAGTAGAGATTTATTCGTATTGGAATGTAAAAATTAAATATTTTCATATTTCAAACAAATAATTTGGGGATGTTGTGTTCTCATTACGCATTTGATATATTTACTTTGAACATAATTAAAATCAAGAAAAAGAGGCGGACGTATGGATAAAAAAGAAAATACGGTCGTATTGTTTCCGCAGCTATCAGAGCGCTATATTGATGAAGGTTTTTTAGCGTTGAAAGAGCGGAAGTTCGAAGATGCATTGCGCTGCTTTGAAATATTACGTCAGTATAATGCGGAAACGGAACAAACGGAATTAGCTTCAGTTATTTGTTTACTCGAATTAAAACGTATGGAAGAAGCGAAAGACAAATGTGAACAGTTGCTTAAAACAGGAGTTGTCTTATTTGGTGATATTCTTGAAACGTACGTGACTATTTTAGTTCAAACAAATGATTATGAAGGTGTTATTGAAACTGTTGAAAAGGTTTTACAAACGAATGATATAATGCCTGATCAAAAGGAAAAATTAGCGCAGCTTGCTTTATTTGCAGAAGGTATGCTAAATGAGGGAGACGCATCGCTAGTGGATTCAAATTTTGAGTTGAATGAGTTTACTAATGAAATTTTTGGAGAAAACTTTGGACAGAAGCTAAGAGCGATTCAGCGACTTTCATTAAAAGACTTAGATCTTGCATTACCTGTTTTAAAGAAATTTTTAATAGATGAAGAGCAACACCCCTATTTGAAAACTTCTATTTTGTATAAAATGATAGAAAGTCAGGTAGAAGAGGAAATAGAGGTAGAAAAGTTTGGGAATACGATTAAGGTAATTCCAGCATTTACAGGTCATAATGAGGAGCAATCCAATAACATTATACATAAATTATCAAGTCGATTAGAGCAAAATTATCCCGATATATTTGAAGCGATGGTTACATATTGGAAAGAATTGCAAATTAGCATTTTCCCATTCGCTCTATTAATGGATAAAGAAGAGATTTGGTCAGCTGTTTTAGAGAGAATTGGAAGAAAGCGTTTCGGATTGGCTATTGATGAAGAAGAGCTTATGGCAGCATACAATATCGAATTGGAAGAGTTTCATATTGCCTATCAATGGTTATTACGTGTTGAAAGAGAAGGATATTTGCCCGTATAATTATGAAAAAGAATCGTTCAGTTCTTGAAACGAGCATATTCTATGTTATAATGTAAGGGTTGCAAAAGGCAGAAAACTGCCTGTTTGTAAGAGAAGAGAAGTGTAATTCTCTTACTTAATATGTTTCATATTATTCTCGAACAAAATATACCGTAGTTGTCTTCTGGGCAATTAGTAGATTGGAACATTATATCTGAAAGCTTTTGCTAGAGGATTATTTGTGTATTTGTTATTTCAAAAAAGAGATAATGAAGATCTTAATCTATAGAGGTATGTGCATACATTATTATAGTTGGAGGGAAAGAATAAATGTCTACAAAATGGGAAAAATTAGAAGGTAACGTTGGCGTTTTAACAATCGAAGTTGATGCTAAAGAAGTAAACAACTCTATCGACGCTGCGTTCAAAAAAGTAGTAAAAACAATTAACGTACCAGGTTTCCGTAAAGGAAAAATGCCTCGTCCATTATTCGAACAACGCTTTGGTATTGAATCTTTATACCAAGATGCTTTAGATATCATTTTACCAAAAGCATACGGTGAAGCGATTGAAGAAGCTGGTATCTTCCCAGTTGATCATCCTGAAATCGACATCGAGAAGTTCGAAAAAAATGCTAACCTTATCTTCACTGCAAAAGTTACAGTGAAACCTGAAGTTAAATTAGGTGAGTACAAAGGTTTAGCAGTAGAAAAAGTTGAAACAACTGTAACTGACGAAGATGTAGAGAACGAATTAAAATCTTTACAAGAACGTCAAGCTGAACTAGTTGTTAAAGAAGAAGGAACTGTTGAAAACGGTGATACAGCTGTAATCGACTTCGAAGGTTTCGTTGATGGCGAAGCATTTGAAGGCGGAAAAGGCGAAAACTACTCTCTAGCAATCGGTTCTGGTACATTCATCCCAGGTTTCGAAGAGCAAGTAATCGGTCTTAAATCTGGTGAGTCTAAAGACGTTGAAGTATCATTCCCAGAAGAGTACCATGCTGCTGAATTAGCTGGCAAACCAGCAACATTCAAAGTAACAATTCACGAAATCAAAACAAAAGAACTTCCTGAGTTAAACGACGAGTTCGCTAAAGAAGCAGACGAAGCGGTTGCAACTCTTGATGAATTAAAAGCAAAACTTCGCATAAACTTAGAAGAAGGCAAAAAGCACGAAGCTGAGCACAAAGTACGTGACGAAGTAGTAGAATTAGCTGCTGCTAACGCTGAAATCGAAATTCCAGAAGCTATGATCAACACTGAGTTAGATCGTATGGTTCGTGAATTCGAGCAACGTTTAAGCCAACAAGGTATGAACCTTGAGCTTTACTACCAATTCACAGGTACTGATGCTGACAAATTAAAAGAGCAAATGAAAGAAGATGCACAAAAACGTGTAAGAATCAATCTTGTTCTTGAAGCTATCATTGAAGCTGAAAACATCGAAGTTACTGAAGAAGAGGTAACTGCAGAAGTTGAAAAAATGGCTGAAATGTACGGTATGCCAGTAGACGCTATCAAGCAAGCTCTTGGAAGCGTAGACGCTTTAGCTGAAGATCTTAAAGTGCGTAAAGCTGTAGACTTCTTAGTAGAAAACGCTGCATAATAAAATAACAAGGCACGATTAAAATCGTGCCTTGTTTTATAAATATAGAAATATATTTATAAAACTTTTCGATGGAGAAGGAAAAGTTCCTTTACAAGTCGAATATACATATTTCAAAAGTTTTAAAAATTTTTTATTTGTACATAACTAGTCATATTATTTGTATTTCTCGCCACGTAGTGACATAATATGTATTTACATACGATACATTTATCGTGTACATACGAAGGCAAGAGGTTAGCACTTTGTAAGGGGTGTGAAAATATGTTTAAATTTAATGATGAAAAAGGGCAATTAAAATGTTCTTTCTGTGGTAAAACACAAACGCAAGTTCGAAAGTTAGTGGCAGGTCCAGGTGTTTACATTTGTGACGAGTGTATCGAACTTTGTACTGAAATTGTACAAGAGGAGCTTGCGAAGGACGAAGAAGTAGAATTCAAAGATGTACCGAAACCGGTAGAAATTCGTGAAATCTTAGATGAGTATGTCATCGGGCAAGATAGCGCGAAAAAAGCACTAGCGGTAGCGGTATATAACCATTACAAACGCATTAATTCTAACAGCAAAATTGATGATGTAGAATTAGCGAAGAGTAATATCGCACTTATCGGGCCAACAGGTAGTGGTAAAACATTACTGGCACAAACTTTAGCGCGTATTTTAAATGTTCCATTTGCAATCGCGGACGCAACATCTTTAACAGAAGCTGGATATGTTGGGGAAGATGTAGAAAATATCTTACTAAAATTAATTCAAGCAGCTGATTATGATGTAGAGAAAGCGGAAAAAGGAATTATTTATATTGATGAGATTGATAAAGTGGCACGTAAGTCCGAAAATCCATCAATTACACGTGATGTATCTGGTGAAGGTGTGCAGCAGGCACTTCTGAAAATTTTAGAAGGTACTGTAGCAAGCGTTCCACCTCAAGGTGGTCGTAAGCATCCGCACCAAGAGTTTATTCAAATTGATACAACGAACATCTTATTCATTTGTGGTGGAGCGTTTGATGGCATTGAGCCGATTATTAAACGTCGCCTTGGTGAAAAAGTAATTGGATTTGGTTCTGAGAAGAAAAATGCTGATGTAAATGAGAAGCATGTTTTATCTTACGTATTACCAGAGGATCTTTTAAGATTTGGTTTAATTCCAGAGTTTATCGGTCGTCTTCCAGTTATTGCGAACCTAGAGCCACTTGATGAAGATGCTCTTGTTGATATTTTAACGAAACCGAAAAATGCACTTGTTAAGCAATTCCAAAAATTATTGGAGCTTGACGATGTTGAGTTAGAGTTTGAAGAAGGTGCACTAATCGAAATTGCGAAAAAAGCAATTGAACGTAAAACGGGTGCTCGTGGACTTCGTTCTATTATTGAAGGCTTAATGCTTGATGTAATGTTCGAACTTCCATCTCGTAAAGATATCGAGAAGTGTATTCTTACAAAAGAAACAGTAGCTGATAATGAGCCGCCAAAATTGGTGTTACAAGACGGTACTGTACTTGATACAAAAACATCTGCATAATGAGAAAGGGAAACAGCAATTTTTATAATTGCTGTTTTTCTTTATGTTTAGCTACGTTCCTCCGCGGAAATACTAAGAGATAAAATATTGCGGGAGGAAATAAATAATGAGCTGGACAAATATATTTTTAGTTGTTCAACTTGTTTTTGGTGTAATTGTCGGATTGTATTTCTGGCATTTACTTCGAAATCAACGAACACAAAAAGTTTCAATTGATCGAGAATCGAAAAAAGAATTAGAACAGCTTCGTAAAATGCGTGAGATTTCTTTAACAGAACCGCTAGCAGAAAAGGTGCGTCCTACAACCTTTTTAGATATTGTAGGGCAAGAGGACGGAATTAAGTCGTTAAAAGCGGCTCTTTGTGGTCCGAATCCGCAACATGTAATCATATATGGCCCGCCAGGTGTTGGGAAAACAGCGGCAGCACGTCTTGTATTAGAAGAAGCGAAACGAAATCCTAAATCTCCATTTCGTACGAATGCAACATTTATTGAACTTGATGCGACAACAGCTCGGTTTGATGAACGTGGTATCGCAGACCCTTTAATAGGTTCGGTGCATGATCCGATTTATCAAGGTGCTGGGGCGATGGGGCAAGCAGGTATTCCGCAACCGAAAAAAGGTGCTGTAACAGATGCACATGGTGGTATTTTGTTTATTGATGAGATTGGCGAGCTCCATCCGATTCAAATGAATAAAATGTTAAAGGTGTTAGAAGATCGAAAAGTATTTTTAGAAAGTGCGTACTATAGTGAAGAAAATACGATGATCCCAACATATATACATGATATTTTCCAAAAAGGCTTACCGGCAGATTTTCGCTTAGTTGGAGCAACGACACGTTCGCCAGAGGAAATTCCTCCTGCTATTCGGTCACGTTGCTTAGAAGTATTTTTCCGTGAATTAGATACGGAAGAAATTCAAAAAGTAGCGAAAAATGCCGCGGAAAAAGTGGAAATGCAAATAGGTGAAAATGGTATTGAAATGATCGGGATGTATGCAAGGAATGGACGAGAAGCGATTAATCTCGTGCAAATCTCTGCTGGTATGGCGATAAATGAAGAACGTTCTTTCATTAAGGATGAAGATATAGAGTGGGTTGTTCACTCAAGTCAGCTTACACCGAAATATGAAAAGCACATTTATCCGATTCCAAGGATTGGTCTTGTAAATGGTCTTGCTGTATACGGACCAAATACAGGTGCGTTATTAGAAATTGAAGTAACAGCAATCAAGGCGAAAGATAAAGGATCGGTAAATGTTACCGGAATTGTGGAAGAAGAAAGTATTGGTAGTCAAACGAAATCGATTCGTCGTAAAAGTATGGCGAAAGGCTCTGTTGATAATGTATTAACAGTACTTCGTTCTTTAGATGTGTTGCCAGAAGGATATGATATACATATTAATTTTCCAGGTGGTATCCCAATTGATGGACCTTCTGCAGGAATCGCTATGGCAACAGGTGTATATTCTGCGGTGCACCGCACGTATGTAAATAATGAAGTAGCGATGACAGGGGAAATAAGTATACACGGAGAAGTAAAACCTATTGGTGGCGTGTACGCAAAAATAAAAGCTGCGAAAAAAGCGGGAGCTAAGAAAGTCATTATTCCTGCTGAAAATATGCAACCATTTTTGTATACGATCAAGGGAATTGAAATTATTCCTGTCCGTAAGTTAAAAGAAGTATTTGAGTTAACGTTTATGCAAGAAAATATGCATAGAGAGCTAGATGTACATACTCACGTAGACGAAACAGATGCACAATCTATGTAAAAATAAACAATAATAAAATTTGCCAGACTTCGTTTAAGTTTGTATGCTTAATCGGAGTCTTTTTTCTTTTCGTGAGGTAGAAAAACAAGCTATTTACAATTGCGCGGAATCTCAGCAATTGCATCTAGGTGTATTGTAATATAAAATAGTTGAACAGGAGTTTAATTTATTATGGAGGTGCTATGTCTAGTATGAATACGAACGAAAGAATCGTGCCCCTCCTACCATTAAGAGGCGTTCTCGTATATCCAACGATGGTTTTGCATCTTGATGTAGGACGTGATAAATCGATACAAGCACTAGAGCAGGCGGCAATGGATGAAAATATCATCTTTTTAGCAATGCAAAAAGAAATGAATATCGATGATCCGAAAGAAGATGACATATATAGTGTAGGTACGGTGGCGAAAGTGAAGCAAATGTTAAAATTGCCGAACGGTACGCTTCGTGTCCTTGTGGAAGGTTTACATAGAGCAGAAGTAATAGAGTTTATCGAAGAAGAAAATGTAGTACAAGTGTCTATTAAAACGGTAACTGAAGAAGTAGAAGATGATTTAGAAGAGAAAGCTTTTATGCGTACGTTACTGGAGCATTTCGAACAATATATTAAAGTCTCGAAAAAAGTTTCAAATGAAACATTTGCAACGGTAGCTGATGTGGAAGAACCAGGGAGATTAGCTGATCTAATTGCTTCTCACTTGCCGATTAAAACGAAGCAGAAACAAGAGATTCTAGAGATTGTATCTGTAAAAGAACGATTACAAACACTTATTTCAATTATTCAAGATGAACAAGAGTTACTTAGCCTAGAAAAGAAAATTGGGCAAAAAGTGAAACGTTCCATGGAGCGCACGCAAAAAGAATATTTCTTACGTGAGCAAATGAAGGCGATTCAAACTGAACTTGGCGACAAAGAAGGCAAGGGCGGAGAAGTAGAAGAACTTCGTGAGAAAATTGAACAGTCAGGAATGCCGGAAGAAACAATGAAGGCTGCGCTGAAAGAATTAGATCGTTATGAAAAGTTACCAGCAAGTTCTGCGGAGAGTGGTGTTATTCGCAATTATATTGATTGGTTATTAGCGCTTCCGTGGACAGAGGCAACAGAAGATATAATTGATCTTGCTCATTCGGAAGAGATTTTAAATAACGATCATTACGGTCTTGAAAAAGTGAAAGAGCGTGTACTTGAATATTTAGCTGTACAGAAGTTAACGAATTCATTAAAAGGACCTATCCTTTGTTTAGTAGGCCCTCCTGGGGTCGGCAAAACTTCGTTAGCGCGTTCAATTGCAACATCATTGAATCGTAACTTCGTCCGTGTATCTCTTGGTGGTGTGCGTGATGAATCTGAAATTCGTGGTCACCGCCGTACATATGTTGGAGCAATGCCAGGACGCATTATTCAAGGTATGAAAAAGGCGAAAACAGTTAATCCAGTCTTCTTATTAGATGAGATTGATAAAATGTCTAACGATTTCCGTGGAGATCCATCAGCGGCATTACTTGAAGTATTAGATCCAGAACAAAACCATAACTTCAGTGATCATTACATTGAAGAACCATATGATCTATCAAAAGTTATGTTTGTAGCAACTGCTAATACACTTTCAAGTATTCCAGGTCCATTACTTGACCGTATGGAAATCATTTCGATTGCTGGCTATACAGAACTTGAAAAAGTACACATTGCTCGTGAGCATTTATTGCCGAAACAATTAAAAGAACATGGCTTACGAAAAGGTAATTTACAAGTGCGTGATGAAGCGCTGCTTGAGATTATTCGTTATTATACACGTGAGGCTGGTGTTCGTACGCTAGAGCGCCAAATTGCAAAAGTTTGCCGTAAAGTAGCGAAGATTATCGTTACAGCAGAACGTAAACGTATCGTTGTGACAGAGAAAAAGATTGTTGATTTACTTGGTAAACACATATTCCGTTATGGGCAAGCTGAAAAAACAGACCAAGTTGGTATGGCAACAGGTCTAGCTTACACAGCAGCAGGCGGCGATACACTTGCCATTGAAGTTTCTGTAGCGCCAGGAAAAGGGAAACTAATTTTAACAGGGAAACTTGGGGATGTTATGAAAGAATCAGCACAAGCTGCGTTTAGTTATATACGTTCTCGTGCAGAAGAGCTTCAGATCGATCCGAATTTCCATGAGAAAAATGATATTCATATTCACGTTCCAGAAGGAGCAGTTCCAAAAGACGGACCGTCAGCAGGTATTACGATGGCAACGGCACTTATTTCTGCGCTAACAGGTATTCCTGTAAGTAAAGAAGTGGGTATGACAGGTGAAATTACACTTCGTGGTCGTGTATTACCAATTGGTGGTTTAAAAGAAAAAACATTAAGTGCTCACCGCGCAGGCTTAACAAAAATTATTTTGCCAGCAGAAAACGAGAAAGATTTAGATGATATTCCAGAGAGCGTAAAAGAAAACCTTACGTTTGTGCTTGCATCTCATTTAGATGAAGTATTGGAGCACGCATTAGTAGGAGTGAAACAATGAAAGTAACAAAAGCAGATATTGTAATTAGTGCTGTTAAACCAGAACAATATCCAGACAGTGATTTACCAGAAATTGCATTAGCAGGTCGTTCAAATGTGGGGAAGTCTTCCTTTATTAATAAAATTTTAAATCGTAAAAAGTTAGTACGTATTTCTTCTAAACCAGGAAAAACGCAAACGCTGAACTTTTTCTTAATCAATGAGATGATGCACTTTGTTGACGTTCCAGGTTATGGATATGCGAAAGTATCTAAATCGGAGCGCGCTGCATGGGGGAAAATGATTGAAACGTACTTTACAACGCGTGAACAATTAGACGCAGCTGTATTAGTAGTTGATTTACGTCACCAACCAACAAGTGATGACGTGATGATGTATGATTTCTTAAAGCATTATGAAATCCCAACAATTATTATTGCGACGAAAGCCGATAAAATTCCGAAAGGGAAATGGCAAAAGCATTTAAAAGTTGTAAAAGAAACGCTTGCTGTTGAAATTGGCGATGAAATTGTTCTATTCTCTTCTGAAACAGGACTTGGAAAAGAAGAAGCGTGGAAAGCAATTCATAAATTTACAAAAACAAAAAACGCGTGACGAATGTCGCGCTTTTTTGTTTTGCTAAATTTTTTAGCGTACGTTTAATGTAACTTCAATATTTCCTCGTGTTGCTTTCGAGTAAGGACATACACCGTGAGCCGCTTCCACAAGTTCTTGTGCTTCGCTATGTGAAACGCCAGCCACATGTACATCAAGTACAGCAGATAGGCCGAAACCACCATCTGTATCTTTTCCGATAGAAACGTGAGCAGTTACTTCTGTACTTTCTACTTTCACACGTTTTGTACGAATGACAAGTTGTAATGCACTATCGAAACAAGCTGCATAACCAGCTGCAAATAGTTGTTCTGGATTTGTTGCTTCTCCGCCTGCACCACCTAGTGCTTTCGGCATTTTTACATCAAGATTTAATATGCCATCATCTGAAACTACTTTCCCATTTCTTCCACCTGTTGCTGTTACTGAAGCAGTATATAATTTATCCATATTTATTCCCCTCGTATATTAATATTTAAGCCCTATCTCAGGCTTAGTTTTACTCTCTAATAAGAGTCCAGTAATAAAGAAAATACTTGGACGTCTCAAGATATTTCTAGATAAT
>NZ_JAKUFX010000034.1:0-45553 GCF_022663635.1 Bacillus cereus group sp. BfR-BA-01356
TTATCTAGAAATATCTTGAGACGTCCAAGTATTTTCTTTATTACTGGACTCTTATTAGAGAGTAAAACTAAGCCTGAGATAGGGCTTAAATATTAATATACGAGGGGATTTAATATATGAATTATGAAGATTTTAAAGAAGTAATTCACGGAAGACGAAGTGTTAGAAAGTTTACAGATCAAGAAGTATCTACTAATGATATAAAAGAAATAATTGATTGTGCTCGTTACGCACCAAGTGATACGAATTCACAAACGTGGGAATTCTTAGTTATCATGAATCGAGAGAAGATTAAAGAAATTGAACAAATGACATGGGATGCATTACATAAACTTGCGGCAAAAGCAGCAGAAAATGGAGAAGAGGAAGCAGGGAAATTACTTACACGTTCTTTCGGACCATATGCAACAGCTTTCTCGGAGGCACCAGTATTAATCGTATGTTTGGCAACACCATATGAATCAAAGTTCCGTGAAAAGATATTTGATCCAATTGCTTTTGTTCCAGATTCAGTTTGGGAAGAAGAAGGCATTAAGAGTAGCTGTTTAGCGGCACAAAACTTAATGTTAGCTGCACATGCAAAGGGACTTGGTACTTGTCCAATGACAGGGCCAGTATTGCTAGCTCAAGATGAACTGCGCCAATATTTACAAATTGAGCCTGAAAAACAAATAAATATGGTTATTTCACTCGGATTTCCGAAAGATAAACCGAAGAAACTTCCAAGAAAAGAAGTAGATGAGATTACAACGTTTGTTTTTTAATTGCTGTATAGAAAAGACATTGAATTAACAATGTCTTTTTATTTTTGAGGGTATGTAATTCATATGTTGGGCTAAAATGATAGATAAGAGGGAATTACTATTTATTTCATAAAAAAAATTAATGTTCTATTAAGGAAAGTATGATACATTAATCGTGAGCAGGATTCTATTTGTTCATGAAAGTGTTGAATGTAGTCTCAAAATTTAAAAGTTATTTTTGTATAATAAATTATAATGAAGTTACAGGGGGGATGAATTTTGAAAAAATTCATAATCACTGGATTGTCTGTATTGTTATTAGTTGGTTGCGGTGCTCCACAGGAAAAAGAGGACGCGCAATCAAAACAGGAAGAACAAGTTGTAAACGCAAGTGATGAGAATATGGTTGTATTTCCTGAAGGAGCAATGTCAATTGGAGAAGGGAAAGTAAAAGTTATTACTCCAGATGGTACTTCTGAAAACGGCAATATACCGACTGTATTCATCAAAAAGGATACGTTAATTCAGCAAGTTGAATTAGAACTTTCTAATTTTCAAAGTGATAAAGAAACATTCGTATTTGTAGATCAAATGTATACAGATAAACATCAAGTAACTAGTACAACGCAGACAACAGTGCAGTTAAAAGAAAAAACGCTGGAAACAGGTAGTCATACAATTACTGCAGTTCAGTATGAAAACAATGATCCGAAAGGAAAGGTTATTAGTTTTAATCAAGCAACATTTGAGACAAAACCTGCGTCTTAATAAGAATAAAAAGTACATTACTCAAAAAGTAGTGTGCTTTTTTGTTTGGACTAGAGTGTGCAAGAGTGAATAACTTATTTCATTTTCTAATACGATTAAATAGGAAGTAATCACTTGTTACTACTATGACAGAGAAAGAGGTTGAATACGTGAATTGGTGTATTCGTATCATTTTGATTAGCCTAATGATGGCAGTAATTTGGTTTACGATACAAGAGTTTATGCAAATAACGCTCAATTATCAAATTCATGACTTGTTAATAGGAGTTATTTGTTTTACCATTGTTTATCTATTATATGATAAACTCGGACTAAGGTAAGTTTCAGAAGAAAAATGTAGGTATTTCATTTGAAATGTCGAATAGTACATACGATGTCGTAATAACAAATTTTCTATTGTTTACTGTGAAACAGAAGAAGGAGAGATAGTGGTTATGAAACGAGCTCTTATTAATATTGATTATACATATGATTTTGTAGCGGAAAAGGGGGCTTTAACTTGCGGGAAACCAGGACAGGAAATTGAGAAGGAAATTGTACATATAACGAAGCAATATATTGAAAATGGAGATTACGTTGTCTTTGCTATTGATAAACATGAAGAAAATGATGTATATCATCCAGAATCAAAGTTATTCCCGCCCCATAATATAGCTGGTACAAGTGGAAGAGATTTGTTTGGTGAATTACAAGATGTGTACGAAATATATAAAAATGCAGAGAATGTATATTATATGGATAAAACACGGTATAGTGCATTTGCTGGAACGGATTTAGATATGAAGCTAAGAGAAAGAGGAATAGAAGAAGTTCATCTTGTAGGTGTTTGTACCGATATTTGTGTTCTTCATACAGCAGTAGATGCTTATAATAAAGGGTTTAAAATTGTTGTTTATGAAAAGGCGGTTGCATCTTTTAATGCACAAGGGCATGAATATGCACTTGGACATTTTAAGTCATGCTTACATGCAGAAGTGAAGTGAAAAAAGAGGCCTTTAAAAAAGGTCTCTTTTATTTGTCCTTGTTCATTGAAAACAGCTACAGCAACTCCTGCTAGATTGAGTGGTCTTGATCCGACAACTTTTCTAAGTTCTTCAATATATCCCATTGTATGTAACCTCCGTAAGAAAAAATAAGAGCAAATAAACTATTCGTTATTATGTAGATATATTCCTCTTTATAAGGGGAGAGATGACATATAACTTATTTGTTTTATTTGGTAAAATATACATCAAAAAAGGTCAAACAAAAACTTTGACCTTTTTTGACCAAATGTTATAATAAAGGCAGAAAGAGATAATCTTTCATTCATAAATAATAAGGAGGAAAAAATATGCGTAATTTATTTCCAGAGATAACAAAACGTCAAAATGGCATTTTTGATTTTGGGCCTTCTTTATTAGAAGGGATGACAGATGCTTTCTTTAAGCCACTGAACATGGATACTTTTAAAGTAGATGTTCATGAGCAATCTGATAAATATACTGTGAAAGCAGATTTACCAGGTTTTCAAAAAGAAAACATTCAAGTTGATTTTGAACAAGATGTATTAACGATTCAAGCAACTAACCATAATGAAGTAGAAGAAAAAAATGAGAATGGCACATATATTCGTAAAGAATGTTCTATAGGTTCTGTAACTCGACGCTTTAGTTTTAAACAAGTTGAGGAAGAAAATGTTAGAGCAAATTATAATGATGGCGTACTGACAATTGAATTACCAAAATTGAAAGAAGAAAAGAGCAGTAAGACAACAATTAATATCGAATAAAAGAGCTGATAAATTCAGCTCTTTTTTTACGTAGTTAATGAATAAATTAGTTGAAATCGTAATGACATGAATAAAGTTTTAACGTATAAAAAAATTTCACGATTTGCTCCCCCCTTAGGTTATTAAAAAGGGTATATTTAAAGGGAAAGGAAAAAGAACACCTAGACATACTGTTTAAGGTGAATTAGTAATAGAGTCAAAATACATAGTAAGGATAGTGGCATTTTAGATTAGGATAATAGATTTTTCTGGAACAAACTTAGGCGATTATGAATTTTTTAATTAGTAAGGAAGTGGTTAAATGAGCTTATTAACGTATACTGAAGAATTTTTTAATTATGTAAGAGAGTTTTTACTTTTAAGATTTTTACTATTTGCTTTAGTTTTAATCATTATTTCTTTTGTAATAAACCGTATTATTGATTGGTTTTTTAGGAAATCAAGCTTTTTTGATGAAGAGATAGAGCAGACGATTCAAAGTGTAATTCGATCTATTTTTAGATATATCATTATCATCAGTCTTATCATATATTTAATTAGCCAATTTGTAGATATAAAAAGTATTATTGCAGGTGCAGGGATAGCTGGAGTTGTCATCGGTTTTGCTGCACAACAGATGCTAAAAGATGTTATATTAGGCTTTGCAAGATTAGCGGACAAAGAGTTTCGGGTTGGTGATTTTGTAACTTTTAACGGAACAAATTCAGGAACTATTGAAGAGATTAGTATTCGTTTTATGCAAATTCGTGAATGGTCAGGAAAACTACTTACCATCCCGCACGGAGAGATTAGAACGATACAAAATTTTAATAAAGGATGGATGCGTGTAATTGAACGCATCACGGTAAGTTATCAGGAAGATCCAACAAGAGTGAAGGAATTGTTAGAAGAAGTATGTATTATATGTAATGAAGAATTGAATCAAACTCTTTATAGAGTAGAGGATGAGGCTGTTGAACCATTTAAATACGTCGGTGTTACAGACTTAAATCCTAACTTGAAATATGTTGGCTATGAATTTTGTATTACAGGTTTAATAAAGCCAGAAGATTATTTTGAAACTTCTAGACAAGTAAGATTTGAATTAATGTCTATGTTCCATAAGAATCAAGTGCAAATGCCAGCAGCGAATATGGTTGTTACTACTGAAGGTTTACAGCATATCCATGGTGGACAATCTTTATCGGACAGCTAAAGTAGAATCGTTTGTTAACAAAAATTCTGCTTCCAACATTGGATAGAATAACAATAATAAAATGATTGATATAAAGAAAGGGCTGAAGGAATTCGGTTCTTTTTTTATTTATAGAATTTAGAAATTTCTTAATGTTATAATTGTAGTTGGTG
Organism: Bacillus cereus group sp. BfR-BA-01356; assembly: GCF_022663635.1. Lineage (NCBI taxonomy): Bacteria > Bacillati > Bacillota > Bacilli > Caryophanales > Bacillaceae > Bacillus > Bacillus cereus group sp. BfR-BA-01356. The sequence goes on from NZ_JAKUFX010000034.1 coordinate 4,630, forward strand.
ATGAGAATGAACTTTGAAGAAAAAGAGATGCGTCGTTTAGAAGCATTAAAAGAAATTGCTGAATTATTAAATGAAGCAACAAACTTACAGCATATGTTGGAAAAAGTGTTGCATACATTGTTACAAGTAATGAATTTACAAACAGGGTGGATATTCTTTATTGATGAAAGTGGAAAGCACAGCATGCTTGTAGACGAAAATTTACCAGAGGCTCTTACGTGGCAAAAGAAGAAGCCGATGTGTGAAGGAAACTGTTGGTGTGTAGAACGTTTTGTGAATGGGAGATTGGAAAAAGCGACTAATATTATTGAATGTAAGCGAATAGAAGATGCAATTGAATGTAATTGGGGAGAGACAGAAGATGTTACACATCATGCGACAATTCCGCTTAGGTCTGGATCAGAAAAATTTGGTCTACTAAATGTGGCTGCACCTCATAAGACTCATTTTTCTGAGGAAGAGTTAGCCTTATTAGAATCAATTGCATTTCAAATTGGAACGACAATACAACGTATTCAATTAGTTGAGAAAGAACGTAAATATGTAGTGGTAGCGGAAAGAAATCGACTTGCACGTGATTTACATGATTCAGTAAAACAATTGTTATTTTCTATTATGCTAACGGCGAAAGGTACTCTGAATATGACGCAAGATAGAGAATTGCAAGAGATGTTAAGTTATATTGGGGAATTATCACAAGAAGCATTACAAGAGATGACGCTATTAATTTGGCAATTAAGACCTGAAGGATTGGAGAAAGGATTAGCAGAAGCAATTCAAAATTACGGGAAGTTATTAGGAGTTCAAGTGGAAGTTCGAATTGATGGGATGGTTTCAATTGGGGATGAAATAGAAGAAGTTTTATGGCGTATTAGCCAAGAGGCGCTACATAATTGTAAAAAGCATGCTTCGTGTGAAAAGGTACATATTCTTTTGAAAATAGAAAATAACCAGTTACATTTTTACATAGAAGACAATGGAATAGGATTTATACAAGAACAAGTAAGGGAATCAGCACTTGGCCTGAAAAGTATGAAGGAACGTATTCAGTTAATGAAGGGATCGTTTCAAATTATAACAGAGCTGAAAAAGGGTACAAAAATAGAAATTCAATTGCCGATTTGAAGGGGAGAATAAGGTTGAAGATTAAACTGCTACTAGTTGAGGATCATCATATCGTTCGAAGAGGACTTGTATTCTTTTTGAAAACGAGAGAAGAATTTGAAATTATTGGGGAAGCGGAAAATGGCGAAGAGGCATTACATTTCGTGCAAAAAGAAAGACCAGATGTCGTACTAATGGATGTATCGATGCCGAAAATGGATGGAATTGAGGCAACAAAACGTCTAAAGCAATATGATGAGACAATAAAGGTACTTATATTAAGTAGTTTTTCAGAGCAAGATTATGTTATACCAGCACTTGAAGCTGGAGCAGATGGTTATCAATTAAAAGAAGTACAACCTGAGCAACTTGTCGCTTCTATTATTGCAGTACATCAAGGAAATGCGAATTTTCACCCGAAAGTAACACCTGCATTAATGGGGCGTTCTGCAGTAAAGAAGGAAGTAGAAAATCCTTTTTCAATGTTAACGAAAAGAGAGCAAGAGGTACTTCGCGAAATTGCGAAAGGAAGAAGCAACAAGGAGATTGCAGCAGAACTTCATATTACAGAACAAACTGTGAAAACACACGTTTCAAACGTTTTAGCTAAATTGGAAGTGGATGATCGTACGCAAGCCGCATTATACGCAGTGAAACATGGAGAGAATTATTCATAAGCATGAATAATTCTGTTATATCGTATGACAGAATACATAGGAGCAATTAAAATTTATAGTAATCCCTAATATAGGTTTTTCTTCTTTCGATAATTAGGTACAATAAAGTGAAACTCTAATCAGTGGGGGACCATCCCCACTGATGATTAGTTTAACTAATCGGTTTTTACAGGATAAAGCTACGATGGAAGGGGAGGATATGCTATGCCTGGTACAAGAAGTGGGATTGGAAAGATTCAGGCTTCGTTAAATGGTTTATCACCGAAATTGCGAAGTATTGCCGAACATATTTTGAAACATCCACAAGATGTTGTACATAAATCTATTACAGAATTAGCTGAAGTTACGAATAGTTCCGAAGCTACGATATTCCGCTTATGTAAAAACCTTGGTTTGCAAGGTTTTCAAGATTTAAAGATTACATTAGCTCGTGAAATTGTACATACACCGATGCAAAATATCCATGAAGAGGTATCAGCAGAAGATAGTATGGTAACTGTTGCTAAAAAAGTTTTTCATTCGCATATTACAGGACTGCAAGATACTTTACATTTGCTTAATGAGACGGCACTTGAGCAGGCTGTACGAGCCTTACAAGAAGCAAGTCGAATTGAGTTTTATGGAAATGGTGGCTCTGGTATTATTGCAATGGATGCGTATCATAAGTTTATGAGAACGGGTATTTCTTGTATCGCTCATACTGATTCGCATTTTCAAATTATGGGAGCAGGTTTACTCTCGGAAAATTCAGTTGTTATTGGTATTTCTCATTCTGGTAGCAATAAAGGATTACTTGAAGCGTTAGAAGTAGCGAAAGCAAGAGGGGCCAAAATTATTGCGATTACGAGCTATAAGAAATCAGCATTAAGTCAACTTGCTGATATAACGTTATATACATCAACACGTGAGACTGAATTCCGCACAGAAGCAAGTTCATCACGATTAGCACAGTTAAGCTTATTAGATACTTTGTATGTAGGGTTGTCGTTGCAGCGACAAGAGGAAACTCTAAAAAATTTACAAAGTATACGTGAAACGATTTCGATGAAGCGAATATAAAAAAAGCTCTTCAAATGAAGAGCTTTCAGACTGTAGACAAACTATTTTTGGAGAGTTCAAATGCTAAAAATAGTTTGTTTCTTATTTTAGGGATAATTTATCCAATGGAATTTATATGTAGTGCTTTCTATACTATAATTTACTATAAGTGAGGAAGATGTCTTATGAAAATATCTGTTTATGTTGCAAGTGCATTTAGCAAGGATCATAAAGGCGGAAATAAAGCAGGAGTGGTATTTATTGAGAATACAAATACATTGACCACTACTCAAAAAATGGAAATAGCCAAACAACTGGGTTATGCGGAAACCGCATTTATATCAGAATCTGAACTTGCTGATTATAAATTTGAGTATTTTACTCCAAAAGAAGAAGTTGATTTATGTGGTCATGCCACAATTGGCTCTTTCGCGATACTGATGCATTTAAATAAACTTTTCAGGAATCGCTATACGATTGAAACGAACAGCGGTGTTCTTACTATTACTATAACAGATGACATCATATTCATGGAACAAAATAAACCGATATTCTATGATGTTGTATCTCCAAATGAGTTCACCGACTGTTTTGATAGTAAAGATATAGACAATAAATACCCAATTCAAATTGTCTCCACGGGCTTAAAAGATATTTTAATTCCTATAAAAAGCGAAATACAATTACATGCACTGCAACCTAATTTTGAAAAAATTAAAGAAATCAGCAAGTATTATAATGTTGTCGGGATGCATTTATATACTTTTAATGACAATCGAATTATATGCAGAAATTTTGCTCCGCTATACGACATCAATGAAGAAGCAGCGACTGGAACTTCGAACGGTGCATTAGCTTGCTACCTTTATGAACAGGACTACTTGAAAAAAGAAGTCTATGTATTTGAACAAGGTTATTCTCTACACTCGCCTTCTGAAATATTAGTTAAATTAGCAACCAATAGCAAAAATAAAATAGAAAAAGTTTATGTTGGTGGCAAAGGATATTACTGTGAAACTAAGTGTTTACATGTAGAAAATATTGAGTGAAGAGCTTTTTTATCGGTGAGAAGTTTGTTACTTTATTTTGTTTTAGAAATGTATGACTTACTTATAGTCAATGATAAACTCTCATTTTTAAAAATTTAAAATAAAGACCGATTTGTGTAATAATTCAAATATTGTTCATAATTTCACAAGTTGTTTATGAAGTGTCATGTTATGATGAAGATGTAATGATGATTGAACACTTAAATTTGGTACAATAACTAGCCAAAGTAGTGAAGAAAGTAGTTGTGAGATAAACTCATTAAAATGCTAAAACACTAAAGGGGAGATCACATATGAAAGCAGTAGTGGTTAATAAAAACAGCAAAGCAAACATCGAAGTGATTGAAAAAGAATTACGTCCGTTACACTCAGGTGAAGCGTTAGTAGATGTAGAGTATTGTGGAGTGTGCCACACTGATTTACACGTTGCGAATCATGATTTTGGTAACACTGATGGCCGTATTCTTGGTCATGAGGGTGTAGGTATTGTTACGAAAATAGCTGATGATGTTACTTCACTAAAGATAGGTGACCGTGTAAGTATTGCATGGATGTTCCAATCTTGTGGACGTTGTGAATATTGTGTAACTGGTAGAGAAACATTTTGCCGTGAAGTTAAAAACGCTGGTTATTCAGTGGATGGTGGTATGGCTGAACAATGTATCGTTACAGCTGATTATGCGGTAAAAGTACCAGAAGGATTAGATCCTGCTCAAGCATCATCAATTACTTGTGCTGGTGTAACTACATATAAAGCTATTAAAGTATCAGATATTAAACCTAGTCAACCTATTGTAATCTATGGCTGCGGTGGATTAGGTAACTTAGCTATCCAATATGCTAAAAATGTATTTGGTGCAAAGGTAATCGCAGTAGACATTAATGACGACAAATTAGCCTTAGCGAAAGAAGTTGGTGCTGATATGACTATCAATCCAATTTCTCAAGGTCCTGCTGATAAAATTGTGCAAGAGGAGTTTGGTGGCGCTTATGCTGCGGTAGTAACAGCAGTCTCTAAAGTAGCCTTTAACTCAGCAGTTGATGCAGTACGTGCTTGCGGTAAAGTAGTTGCAGTAGGGCTACCAGTAGAAACAATGGACTTAAACATCCCACGACTTGTACTGGATGGAATTGAAGTAGTTGGTTCTCTAGTTGGTACTCGTAAAGATTTGGAAGAGGCGTTTATGTTCGGGGCAGAAGGAAAAGTAGTGCCAGTTGTTCAAACTTGTTCTCTAGATAAAGTACAAAATGTATTCGAAGAAATGGAACAAGGTAGAATTCAAGGGCGTATGGTAATTGATTTTAAAAAACATAATTGTGATTGCAAATAATTCACTTTAAATATAAAAAGCATGAGTCTAGCAAAGGACATGTAAAAAAGCTAGACAGCATAAGAAGATGATCCCTGTATTTAATAGGGATCATCTTCTTTATTTTCTACTAATATCGATGCCAATTAATACTTGATTAATGAGAAATGATTAAAGGTTTACTTTATTGGCAAACGAAAAGGAATCTTTATGTTTAACAAATTTTTTATGATCTGGAACGTTTTGAATTGCTACAATTTGCGAATCTCTTGCTTTCAGTGCATCTTGAATCCCGATGGTCATAAGCTTAATAAATAGAATCGTAATAAAGAATGAAGCGAGAGTATAAAAAATAATCCACCATGAAAGATTCATTTCATTACGATTTAATCCAATAAGACCTGCCCAATCATTAGATAGAGAAACAGGTTTGAGCACTCCGTCATAGAGTTCACGCATTTGTATGCCGCCAATTACAATGTTAAGCAGCGCTAAATGGATAACGAGTATGAGTGTTTGGACGATATGTTCCATAAATAATACAAATAAGCGGTCAAGTAATAAGACTCGTAAGTGTTTTTTAATAATATGAAAACGACTAGCCCCCAGTAATTGTGAACTTAAGATGTAATCTTGTTTCATAAATTCATCAACCTCTGAGGATATGTATAAAGAAAGTGTAGGCAGAGCGACGAAAATAAGTACGAGTACTTGATAAAACGTAAATGAAATATTTGGATCTACCCCATCAGCATTTGATGTGATTATAATATTAACGGGCGTGATGAGTATGAATGCGATAAATAGAGTTGGAATATAATAAAAAACTTCTGAGCATGACTGGAAAAATCTTTTGAGTTTTGGAGCAAATAAACTTAAGAGGATTCCTATACATGTTCCGCATAAAATTCGAAAGAAGCTAATTGCCATGGCTAATAAAATAGTGAATTTTGCTCCTTCTACAATTTGTAAGAAAACAGACTCTCCAAAACGATCAGATCCAAAAGGTGGAATTAACGATGGCGGAAAGGGGGCCTTTCCAAGTAATTCGTTATTGTCATTGTAAAGTAACTGAGGAGGTTTTGGGATGTTATCTTTAAAGAACCAACTATAAATAAAACTAGCTGAAATAAGTATGAATAGATAAGTAAAGCCGATTAAAAAGCGTTTTGATTTCCAAATAGATTTCATAATGATACTCCTTTCACTTGCTTTTTCCATCTATTCATCATGAATGAGACTATTTGGAAAATAGCATAAAATGGTAAAATAATCATAACAAGTATGATAAATGCAGCTGGAGGTGAAACAAACGCCTTATTAAATAAAAATTGAATAATGCCTTCCATATTAAAAACAAATTCTAAAATGAATAAATTAGAAAGTAAGAAAACAAAAATCGTTTTTAAATGGTGGAAGAAGTGGATAGATATATTTTTGAATAAATGAATGCATAGTATATAACTTGATGAAAGGCCTTTTCCATATGCAACCTCTACGTAATGTTTTCCTTGCTCTTCTTTTATGTATAACACCATCATCCGAAACATTTGTAATGTAGGTAAGACAGCTAATGATAAAATAGGGAGTAAATAAGCTCGATTTTCATTAAAGGAAATAATAGTGACAGGAGATTCCCCAAATTTCTGAAGTACCCATATGAAAAAAATTTGCAAACAAATCATCATCATCATATCAGGGACAGCTTCTAATATGAACACAATTCGGTTTATCCATTTTTTTATATAATCTTTTGCTAAAAAATAAAAAAATGCCATGCTAGATGATAAAAAGAGAGCAAGAAAAAAGGCTAAAAATAATATAGTAAATGAATATAGGTAAGGTTCTAAAACAGTTGGAAATAATGGTGTTTTTTTGAAATGGCCAAACTTCGGGTCTGATCCTATAATCACTAATGATTCAGGGGAAAAAACCTGTTTTAACATAGTAACGGTCTGATTAAAAAAATAAATTGGTTGAAAGGTAAATCCTTGTTGAGTAATAAATAAATAAGGTAAATTTAATAATAGTAAGAGTGATAAAAGAATTGATGAAAGCTTAATTGTGAATTGAGATATTTTATTTAACATTAAATCCCTCCGACATCTTTTTACAACATTATACAATAAATTTCGTGTTATTGTTTTTATTTTTCTGAAAAATAAAAATACTTTTCGATTTTATAGTATGCAAGATATATTTACAAGATAAAAAAGTGATAATAGGGGGTCACGCTCTATGTTTATCAAGATAAAAGACTAGTGAACCTAAAACAATAAATAAGAGTAAAATGCACAGAATTCTCATTCTGCGGTTAGTTACTTTTCTTGGTTTGATGGTGATGTTACGTGACCGCTAAAAATAAATATTGCTTTTCAACTCTTTCTTCAAGCAAATAAGTAGAACGTATGGAGGACTATGTATGTGTTGTTAATGAGAGAAAAGAGTGTATTGCGTAACGAATATAACGTAATTTTACCGCATGGAAAAGCTAAATTTAGTATATAAGTGAAATGGAATGAGGGGATTTATTTTTTGATATGAAAAAATTTTCTTTTTATAACTTGATAAACGAAAAAATATTTTATATACTAATTCATGTAAACGGTTTACTAAATCGTATTTTGCTAGAAATGAAGGGAAGATTCGCATGGAAACAAGGGGGAGAGTAATCGGGATTGATATCGGTACCACAAGTACAAAAACGGTTGTGTTCACAGAAAAAGGAAAAGTCATTGCATCACATGCAATCGATTACCCAATTATTCAACCGAATGTAGGATGGGCTGAGCAAGATCCTGATGTAATATGTGCCGCTGTATACAAAAGTGTAAGCGTTGCCATTGGAAAAGGTAATGTATTACCAGAAGATATTTCTTCAATCGGTATTAGTACAGCTATGCACGCATTAATTGCAGTAGATGAAAATGGTGCGCCATTAACGCGTTCTATCATTTGGGCAGATAATCGAAGTACGAAGCAATCAGAAAAATTATTACAACAAATGAATGGGCATGAGATTTATAGACGTACAGGTACACCGATTCATCCAATGTCACCACTTTCTAAATTGTTATGGATGAAAGAAGAGGAACCAGAGTTATATACAAGTGCCTATAAATTCATTTCCATTAAAGAGTATGTGATTTACCAATTATTTTCACGCTACGTAGTTGATTATTCGATTGCTTCTGCTACGGGGTTATTTAATTTAGAAACATTAAACTGGGATGAAGATGTTTTAACTATGTTACATATGTCACCAGAACAATTATCAACCCCTGTACCAACTACATATATTTTATCAGGTATGAAGCCAGAATTAGCACAGAAGATGGGGATAAGTGCAGAAACACCAATTGTCATCGGAGCAAGTGATGGGGTTCTTGCAAATGTAGGAGTTGGTGCGATATCACCGGGTGCGGCTGCAATTACGATTGGAACGAGTGGTGCGGTTCGAACAATCTCATCAAATATAAATACAGATGAGAAAGGGAGAACGTTTTGTTACGCATTAACAGATGAGCACTGGGTAATCGGTGGTCCAACGAATAACGGCGGAATATTACTGAGATGGTTACGTGATGAATTTGGTAGTCCAGAGCAAGAAGTAGCAAGAAAGCTCGGCATTGAGCCTTATGATTTATTAATTAAATATGCAGAAAGCGTACCAGCTGGAGCGGATGGGCTATTGTTCTTACCTTTCTTATCTGGAGAACGCGCACCTTACTGGAATGCAAATGCTCGTGGTACATTCTTTGGAATCAATCTTCAACATAAGCGAGAACATTTTATACGTGCAGTGATGGAAGGTGTTTGTATGAGTGTATATTCAGTAGCACTCGCAATCAGGGATTGTACAGGGCCACTTACTGAAATACGAGTTTCAGGAGGGTTTGCAAAATCTGCATTTTGGAGACAAATGTTGTCCGATATGATGGGAAAAGAATTGCTTGTACCTGAAAGTCATGAAGCATCTGCGCTTGGGGCAGCGGCAGTTGCTTTATATGCTGTAGGAAAAATTGATTCTCTTGAAGAGGTAAAGGATTGGATTGATATTGTCCATCACCATGTACCGAATAAAGAAAATACGGCTATATATTTAGAAATGTTTTATATGTATGAACGACTTTACAATCGCTTGAAAGAAGAATTTGATTGTATAGCTGCTTTCCAACGTAAACAATAGGGGGATTGGGAGAAATGGTAGTTGGGATCGTACTAGCGGCAGTTGTCATACTACTTTTACTTATTACGGTAGTAAAATGGCATCCATTTGTCGCATTAATTTTAACAGCAATTGGTGTAGGATTAGCAATGGGAATGCCTTTAATTGGAACTTCACCAAAAGATCCAGGGATTATTGATTCTATTAAACTAGGGCTTGGTAATACATTAGGGTTTTTAGCGATAGTTTTAGCACTAGGAACGATGCTTGGAAAAATGATGGCCGAATCTGGTGGTGCTGAACGTATCGCTAACACATTAATTAATCGTTTTGGGAAGAAACGAGTTCACTGGGCGATGATGTTCGTTGCATTTTTAGTAGGGATTCCGGTATTTTTCCAAGTTGGATTTGTACTATTAATTCCGTTAGTATTTACAATTGCGTTAGAAACTGGGGTATCACTTATTACAATTGGTATTCCGCTAGTAGCAGGACTGTCAGTCGTACACGGACTTGTTCCACCGCATCCAGCGGCAATGGCGGCAGTTGGTATTTTTAAAGCAGATGTAGGGAAGACAATTTTATATGCGTTAATTGTCGGACTTCCAACTGCAATTATTTCAGGTCCACTTTACGGGAAATGGATTGGTGCTCGTATACATAAGGAAGTACCATTAGATATAGCGGAGCAATTTGTTGAAAAAGATAATAAAAAAGAGCTTCCTAGCTTTTGGAATACATTGTTTACAATTTTACTTCCCGTATTTCTTATGCTTGGTGCATCAATAGCAGAAGTTGCATTAAATAAAACGAGTCAATTAGCACAAGTATTACACTTTATTGGAGATCCGATTGTGGCTTTATTAATTGCAACCATTTACTCTTTCTTTAGTCTTGGATATGCAAAAGGTTTCTCAAAAGATAAAGTGTTACAATTTACAAATGATTGCCTTGGACCTATTGCAAACATATTGTTAGTGATTGGTGCAGGCGGCGCATTTAATAAAGTATTATTAGATTCTGGAATTGGAACGACAATTGCAGATATGGCGAAAGAATCACATATTTCACCGATATTATTAGGGTGGGGAATTGCGGCACTAATCCGAATTGCAACTGGATCGGCAACTGTTTCTATGATGACAGCAGCTGGTATTGTTGCGCCGATTGCAGCAAGCACACCAGGTGTAAATGTTGAATTATTAGCACTTGCAACTGGTGCAGGGTCATTAATTTTATCACATGTGAATGATTCAGGATTTTGGATGATTAAAGAGTATTTCGGAATGACTGTGAAAGAAACATTATTAACATGGACTGCAATGGAGACTATATTATCTGTAGTAGCACTTGGGCTAATTTCGATATTAAATATATTTGTATAGAATAGGAGATTGATTAATATGAAACTAGGTTTAATTGGATTAGGAAAAATGGGATTCCCATTAGCTGAACACTTATATGAAGACAAGCATGAAGTAGTTGTATACGATGTAAATAAAGAGCTTGTTGAAAAGGCAGGAAAACTAGGAATTACTGCACGTCATACATTAAAAGAAATGATTGCTGAACTAGAAGCTCCTCGTACAATTTGGGTAATGGTGCCTGCAGGAGAAGTTGTAGAGTCAGTACTAAAAGATGTATATCCATTATTAGATGAAAGTGATATCGTTATTGAAGGCGGAAATTCATTCTATAAAGATACGTTACGCCGTGCTGAAGAAGCAAAAAGCTTCGGATTACATTATGTAGATATCGGTACATCAGGCGGTGTAGAAGGAGCTAGATACGGTGCTTGCTTAATGGTTGGTGGAGAAAAAGAAATTTACGACCAATTAGAACCTTTATTTAAAGATTTAGCAGTAGAAAATGGCTATTCTTATGCTGGCCGTGTTGGTAGTGGTCATTTCTTAAAAATGGTTCATAACGGTATTGAGTACGGCATGATGCAAGCAATCGCTGAAGGATTTGAAGTACTAGATAAGAGTGACTTTGATTTCAATTATGAAGATGTTGCAAAAGTATGGGCTAACGGATCAGTTATCCGTGGTTGGTTAATGGACTTAACTGAAAAAGCATTTGCAGAAGATCCGAAACTAGATGGCATTAAAGGTGTAATGAACTCTTCAGGAGAAGGAAAATGGACTGTTGAAACTGCACTTGAACTTCAAGCTGCAGCACCAGTTATCGCTATGTCATTATTTATGCGCTATCGTTCTCAGGAAGATGATACATTCCATGGAAAAGTAGTTTCAGCATTACGTAATCAGTTCGGTGGACATGAAGTTGTGAAAAAATAAGGATGTTTTTAAAAAGAAACTTGTGTATAAGCGCAAGTTTCTTTTTTATAGTTTAAGAAATTACTAATTTAAAAATACCAATCAATCATCGTTTTTTTGTCACAAATGATAGCTTCAACGTTCATTGAATGAACAATATATTCTATATTTTCTTCTTTAGCTAATAATAAGGTTGTAAAGGAATCGTATATACTCATAAACGCATACTCATTATCTTCGCCAGTAATAATTAACTCATTATTGCTAATGTCCCAAATATCTAATGGAGTAGTATTATTTACCTGTAATAATCCGTTTGTATCAAGAATTGGTCCAGAGAAATATAGATTTTTTGCACCTTTAGAACCGAGGAGTTTAAGTAATTTGTGTAATAAAAATATAGACGTATAATCTTCTGTTGGATAATAAAGATCTTTTTTTAAGTTTGAATGTAGCTTTTCAGCTAAATCCTCTCTTTTATATTCTTCTGAAAGGGCACTAATGGAAGTCAACATGGCCATTGCTAGGTCTGCGTATGAATGTAATCCACTACAAGACATCATTTCCTTCCAAGAAACGGATTTCCCATTATAAATGATTTCTTCAGCGCTAGGATAGATGTGCTCATATGGTCTTTTTCTCACAGACTTTTCCCATCCTAAAGGCATTTGGATAAAAGGATGTAGCAATATAGCTGCAGATTTAAAGTTTCTTGGTAGTTGTTCTAAAATTGGTGATTTGTCATCTAGCCAAATGTAATCCAACAAAATATAACCTCCTCTTAGACTTTGAAATGTACGGATTCCCGTATTATGTTTTTTGTATTGATTGTATCAAATATAAAGCGAAGCATGAAATATGTCCCAACATAAAAGTAAGAATAAATAAAATGAAGTTTTCATAAATAGTAAAAGGGTGCTTATGTCATCAGTATAGCTAAGAAATGTTGTTACATATGAGAAGAGCGTGTTAATAAAATATGAGGTGGTTAAATGGGAAATGAGCAAGTGAAGTCTGTAAAGGAAGAAAAAAAGTTATGTCTTTGTATGATCGTTAAAAATGAGTCTAGAATTATGGAAAGATGTTTAAATGCAACAAAATCAATTGTAGACTTTGTTTCTATTTGTGATACTGGATCGACGGATAATACGCCTGAAATTATTGAAAATTGGTGTAAGGAAAATGAGATACCTGGGACGGTTCATCATGAGCCGTTTAAAAACTTTGGTTATAACAGAAGCTTAGCTGTTTCGTTAGCGCAAAAAACATACCCAGAAGCAGATTATTTATTAATATTAGATGCGGATATGATTTTAGAGGTTGATCCGAATTTCGATAAAACGAGCTTAACGGAAGATCATTATCTTACATTACAATATGATGTTCATATTAAATATTGGCTTACACGTCTTTTAAAAGCTTCTTTACCATGGAAATCTGTCGGTGTTACTCATGAGTATTGGGATATAGATCGTTCAAAAGTTGGAGCGAATTACAATACGAGGGTAGCTCGGTTAGAGACTCTTGTCGTGAATGATCCCGGAGATGGCGGGAGCAAAGCTGATAAATTTGAAAGAGATGAGAGGTTGTTGTTACAGGGAATAAACGACCCAGAAACAACGCCAGATTTGCATATAAGATATTTATTTTATTTAGCTCAGACTTATTTTCATTTAAGTCAATTTGAGAATTCAATTAAATGGTATAAAAAACGTGTGGAAGCAGGAGGATGGGTTGAAGAGGTATTCTATTCGTTATTGCGAATAGGATTTTGTTATGAGCAGTTAGCAAATCGTTCAGCAAATAAACAAAATGAAGTGACAGATGCTGATGAAAAACTGTTAAAGGGCAAGAAGAGCAATATTTAGCATTAGCTGTTTTTTATTTTCAAAAAGCTTGGGAATATAGACCAACCCGGGCTGAACCATTATACCAACTTGCAAGGTTGTATCGATTACGATCTCAAAACAATATTGCTTTGATGTATGCTCTGCAAGGGAAGGAAATTCCTTTTCCAAAGGATGATCTACTATTTGTAGATTATCATGTGTATGATTACTTATTTGACTATGAAATTTCTATTAGTGCTTTCTATATACCTCATAAAAAACATTTAGGGGCGGTGTCGCAAAAGTATTTGGAATCGATAAAAGAAAAGATTCCATTTCATATAGCAAATATAGTAGAGAATAATGCGAAATTTTATTAAATACATTTTCGATTAAAGGAGTAGTGGAGTAATCATGGAATTAATGCGATGGGCGATTGAACTAGGAGAATCGGTGCATGGAAATACGTATGAAGAATTGATGCCACTACTAGACTATTATTATGATCGTGATCATTTAAAAGCGTATTGTATCGCAAATCTTCTTTTAAACATGGATGTATTAGATGAAGATCGGGAAAGAATCGAATTAAGAAGATGCATCGCTGCTTATTATGCTGGATTATATAAAGTAGCAAGAAAACATGCAAATGAGTTGGTACTTAAACATCCAGATGTAGATCTATATAAAAATAATTTAAGATTAATGGAAGTTTATTTGAATAAAGAATATGATTATTGTCTTTTTATATGCCCAAAGACATACGGTAGTTTCATAGATGTTGCGCGAGCTTTAAAGTGGAGATTGGAGCAGGAGGGAAATACAGTAATTATATCAGAAACAATACTGGAAAATGTAAAGAATACAGTTGTTTTTGGAGCCCATACATACGCATATAACCCGAACCTTCTTCCGAAAGATGCAATTATTTATAATTTAGAACAGCTATACGAAGGAAGTCCATATGCGCATCCCCTTTATTTAATATTATTAAAAGATAGAGTGATTTGGGATTATAGTAAACAAAATATAGAATGGCTTAAACAAAAAGGGGTAGGAAAAGAAATAAAACATGTAGAAATGAACTATGCTCCAACTTTGGAAATAAAAAAAGATGCGTTTGAAGATGAGATTATTGAAGATATTGATATTCTGTTTATAGGTGCTCTTAATCCGAGGCGACAAGCTATTTTTGATCATCTAAAAGCGATTGCCCCGAATTTAAATATAGTTTTTAAAAATAATGCGTGGGGAATTGTTCGAAATGAATTGATTGCTAGAGCTAAAATTATATTAAATATTCATTTTTACTTATCAGGAATTCTTGAAACACCTCGCGTATCTTATGCAGTCGCAAATAAGAAATTTATTATTTCCGAAAATAGTAATCCAGAAGATGAGGTAGAGTGGCCAGGAATTGTATTTACTCCGTACGAAAAAATAATTGAAAACGTAATGAAATATATAGAATTACCAGAAGAACGGAAAAGATTAGCGGAAAAAGCATATAATCATTTTGAAGCAAATAAAAGTTTAGGTACATTGAGCATGAGAGATGAATCAAAGTAATTGTACGAAACTCATACGAAAGTATGAGTTCTTTTTTGTTTATCATACTATTTTATGAAACAAGTTAACTCTTTATATTGTGTTTTGTATAGAAATTTCTGATAATATATAAGTAGAACTTGAAAACAAAGGGGAGAAATAATCATGAAACTAGTCGTTATTAACGGTACACCAAGAAAATTTGGTAGAACTCGCGTGGTGGCAAAATATATTGCGGATCAATTTGAAGGGGAATTATATGATTTAGCAATTGAGGAGTTACCTTTATACAATGGAGAAGAGTCGCAACGTGATTTAGAGGCAGTAAAAAAATTAAAAACGTTAGTGAAAGCTGCGGATGGGGTTGTATTATGTACACCAGAATATCATAATGCGATGAGCGGTGCGCTGAAAAACTCTTTAGATTACTTAAGTAGTAGTGAATTTATTCATAAACCAGTTGCGTTGTTAGCGGTTGCTGGTGGCGGTAAAGGTGGAATAAATGCATTAAACAGCATGCGAACGGTCGCTAGAGGTGTTTATGCAAATGCAATTCCAAAACAAGTTGTGCTTGATGGATTACATGTGCAAGATGGTGAACTTGGGGAAGATGCAAAACCATTAATTCATGATGTAGTTAAAGAATTGAAAGCATATATGAGCGTATATAAAGAGGTGAAAAAACAACTAGGAGTGGAGTGATATGTCCTCACTTTATCATGATTCTCGCTTGTATTACATTCTAGGAGCCAATAGTCTATCTGCTATTGGTTCCGGAATTGTTATGATAACGATTCCTTGGCTGTTAATTAAAGAGAGTGGAGGAGAGACAACATTTGGTTATGTTTCTATCATTGCAACCCTCATTATGTTTTTATTAACACCATTCATTGGGCAAAGTATTGATCGTTTTTCAAGAAAATCTTTATTGCTATGTAATGAAGGAATCGGAATAGCCGTAATCGGAATAATGGTTATATGGGGATTTGCTGGGCAACCTTATCATTCTATTCACTATATTCTTATTTATATAGCCGGATCATTCTACTATTTATTATTTTATCCTACAATATTTGCGTTCAACCAAGAGATATTTCAAGCAGAACATTATAAAAGTTTAAGTGGAACGATGGAAATACAAGGACAGTTAACACAAGTTATTTCTGGAGCGGCCGCGAGCTTCTTAATTGAAATTGTATCTTTGAAGTGGATTTTGTTAGTAGATATGTTAACTTTTGCTGGAGCATTTTTTCTTTTCTTATGTATACCGTACGTAAAGAAAAAAGAAGTGAAAAGAAAAATAACATTTAAGAAGCAATTGTTTGAAGGAATTCACTTTATGAAAAAACGTCCTAAGCTCTTTTGGTTCTTACTGGCCACTTATATGCCGTTTATAGGTGTTATGATGGCAAATTATTTAATACCAGTTTATATTTCGGATATACTTAAAGCCAATGCCTCTGTATACGCAATAGAGGGGATGATGTACGGTGTTGGAGCGGTTGTTGCAGGAATCTGTATTCCACTCATAATGAAATATATCAAAACAGAAGTTTCAATCGTTATGACGATGTTCATTTATGTAATTTCAATTACCGCAATGATTATTGAACCTTCGGTAATTTTCTTATATGGACTTGCAATTTTTCATGCAGTTGGAAATGCGGGTACAAGAGTGGCGAGAAATGTATTGATGATGGAGGAAATTCCAAACGAAGTAATGGGACGTGTAGACAGCTTATTTCGCCTAATTGGTACTGGAATACGAATTGTATTATTAATGCTGTTTACAGCGGGTGTATCTAAAGCCGGAGTAATGCTTCCGTTTTACGTATTAAGTTGCATATTGATCTTCTCATTAGGAATCGCTATTTATTATGTACTATCACAACGTAAAGTAGCGGCGAATGTTTCTAATAAATCAATCGTTTAAAAAAACACTTCTGCCGCCCTTTCTTTTTCTGTATAATAAAAAGAAAGGGAGTGCAAACTTATTTATGAACAAATGGATCTTTCTTATCATTTTATTATTACCGCCACTATACATCATTTATATGACGTTTAGAATGAACAAAGTTGCTCGTGAAAAGTTGAGCTATCACTCTCCGTACGTTCTTATACTGGGTGCAAAGTTATTTGGAGATAGACCGTCTTTATCTCTTCAAAATCGTTTGGATGTAGCGTTGGAGTATTTATTTTCACATCCTGAAGCGAAAGTAATTGTTTCAGGTGGTCAAGGAGAAGATGAAGATATACCGGAAGCTCACAGCATGAGAAACTATTTAATGGTACACGGTATAGATGAGAGTCGTATTTTAATAGAAGATCAATCTACAAATACGTATGAAAACTTAAAGTTTAGTATGGATTTATATAATGTGAAACATGCGGTAGTTGTAAGTAATACGTATCATTTATATCGAACGAAAATAATTGCAAAGCGTTTAGGCATGAAGATGGAGGCACTAGCTGCTGAAACACCAATTCGTTCTAAGAGAAAAATGTATGTTCGCGAATATGCTGCTATTATGAAAACAATATTGTTCGACCGTTAGAGCTCAAATGTGAGCTCTTTTTTAATTTAAAAGCGTATCATTTGAAATGAATGCCATATTCCATCAAAATAAAGGAAACAACATTAAAGGAGTTGTATTTGTGATTCAATTTAATCATGTGTCAAAATCGTATGAAGATGGCACGAAAGCAGTGGATTCATTGCATTTAGAAATTAAAAAGGGAGAATTTTTTGTTCTCATCGGTCCGAGTGGATGCGGGAAAACAACGACAATGAAGATGATTAATCGTTTAATCGAAACGACTGAAGGATCGATTTTAATCGATGGAAAAGATATTCAACAATATAATATAAACGAATTACGTTGGGATATAGGATACGTGTTGCAACAGATTGCTTTGTTTCCTCATATGACAATTGCTGAAAATATTGCAGTTGTTCCTGAAATGAGGCAATGGAGCAAAAAAGAAATTAAAGCACGCGTCGATGAATTGTTACATATGGTTGGATTAGATCCGGATATTTATCGAAATCGTATGCCTGATGAATTGTCAGGAGGACAAAAACAACGTGTCGGTGTCGTGCGAGCATTAGCTGCAAACCCGAAAATCGTTCTTATGGATGAACCATTTAGTGCGTTAGATCCATTAAGTAGGGAACAGCTTCAGAAGGATATTGTACAGTTGCAAAAAAAGATTCAAAAAACAATCGTATTCGTAACACATGATATGCAAGAAGCATTATCACTTGGAGATCGCATTTGTATTATGAAAGAAGGAAAAGTTGTTCAACTAGATACACCAGAAGGAATTATACATAATCCGAAAAATGAATTTGTAGAGGAATTCATTGGAAATCGTGGGCGAACTTGGTATGAGGGGAAAAGTATAGCAGATGTATTGCCGCTCGATCAAAGTGTGCAATTAGAAGGGCAGGCGCTATCATTACATTCTTCTTTACACGAAGCGTTAGTTCGTGTGCGTGATGAGGAGGTCGTTCCAGTTGAAAAAAACGGTCAATATATTGGAACGTTAACAAGTCGTCATATTGTCAATTACATTGTTGAACAAATGAAGGAAAGAGGCTAAACAGTGACTAATTTTATACAAACGTTCCAAGAACGAAAAATAGAATTACTAACTGCATTAAGTGAGCATTTACAAATATCGCTTATTTCATTATTTTTTGCAGTAATTATAGCGGTGCCACTTGGCATCTTATTAACAAGAAAAGAACGAATGGCTGAATTTATAATAGGAACTTCTGCAGTAATGCAGACAGTGCCATCACTTGCATTACTCGGACTATTAATTCCATTAGTAGGAATCGGAAAACTTCCAGCGATTATCGCATTAGTTGTGTATGCACTATTACCTATTTTACGAAATACATATACAGGAATAAGGGAATTAGATGAATCTCTAATAGAAGCCGCGAAAGCTATGGGGATGAATAGTTGGAGAAGATTGTGGAAGGTAGAACTTCCTCTTGCATTGCCTATCATTATGGCTGGTATTCGTACAGCGATGGTATTAATTGTTGGAACGGCTACATTAGCAGCTCTCATTGGTGCTGGTGGGCTCGGTAAGCTTATACTATTAGGTATAGATCGAAATGATCATGCACTTATCATTTTAGGGGCCGTACCAGCCGCGTTACTCGCTTTATTCTTTGATATAGTACTTCGCATACTTGAACGACCGAAACGCTCTTCTAAGCGTGTTATATTGACGATATGTATTGTTTGTATAATGATTGCTTCTCCATTTCTTTGGAGTACAGAAAAGAAAGATATTGTTATTGCGGGCAAACTTGGATCAGAACCTGAAATTTTAATTCAAATGTATAAGCAGCTTATTGAACAAGATACAGATTTACACGTACAATTAAAACCAGGTCTTGGAAAAACAGCATTTGTATTTGAAGCGTTGAAATCAGGGGAAGTAGATATATACCCAGAATTTTCAGGAACAGCTTTATCTACTTTCGTGAAAGAAGAACCAAAGAGTACAAATCGTGATGAAGTATATGAGCAGGCTCGCATTGGAATGGAAAAGAAATATAATATGATTATGTTGAAGCCAATGGAGTATAACAATACATATGCACTAGCTATGCCGAAAAAAATAGCAGATCAAAAGAATATAAATACAATTTCTGATTTAGGGAATGTTGCGCAGGAAGCCAAAGTAGGATTTACATTGGAATTTGCTGATCGTGAAGATGGTTATAAAGGAATGCAAAAATTATATAACTATAAGTTCTCGAATGTTAAAACGATGGAGCCGAAGCTGCGTTATAGCGCAATTGAATCTGGAGATGTTAACGTAATTGATGCATATTCAACAGATAGTGAATTGGAGCAATACGGACTGAAAGTGCTGAAAGATGATAAAGGGTTATTCCCACCTTATCAAGGAGCACCATTATTAAGAAAAGAAACGTTACAGAAATATCCTGAACTTGAAAAGGTATTAAATAAATTATCTGGAAAGATTACAGATGAAGAAATGCGAAAAATGAATTATGAAGTTAACGTAAATGGTAAAAGTAGTGAAGAAGTCGCAAAACAATTTTTACAAAAAGAGAAGTTACTTCGTTAAATTTACAAGAAATATACAAATTTATATGTTTGAAATGACCGTTCATTACAAAATGAGCGGTTTTTTTGTGCATACTTATACATTTTTTCAAAAAAGTATTCCATTTTTGCTCATTTTCTTTTAGAATAAGTAATGTTTTCCTGAAAAAATATAAGAGAAACGTCTATTAGAGAAAAAGGTGACTTTAATAGTTGAACGAACATAACACCTAGAATGACAGATGGGGTGGTACAAATAGAAAAGAAGTTAGGATTTTTTCCATTAATCGCATTAGTAGTTGGAACAATGGTTGGTGGCGGTGTTTTTAGTTTACCGCATGATTTAGCAGTAGGAGCAAACAGTGGTGCAATAATAATTGGCTGGTGTATTACAGCAATGGGAATGATTCCACTTGCGCTCGTATATCAAACGTTAGCAAGACAAAAACCGGAACTTGAAGGTGGAATTTATAGTTATGCACGTGCTGGTTTCGGTGAATACATTGGATTTAATAGTGCTTGGGGATATTGGCTAGCAGGAATCTTAGGTAATGTCGCAACAATTATGTTACTGTTTAGTACATTAGGTTATTTCTTTCCAATTTTTAAAGGAGGAAATAATGTTGCGTCTATCGTTGGGGCATCACTTTTATTATGGACACTTCATTTTTTAATTTTATTTGGAATCCGTGAAGCTTCTATTATGAATGTGATCGCAACAATAGGGAAGTTAGTTCCAATCGTTTTATTTATTGTTGTAATGGTAACAGCCTTTCGCTGGGACACATTTACACATGATTTTTGGGGAGAAGGAACGATCTCACTTTCCGCTATACTTGGTCAAGTGAAAAATACAATGCTTGTAACACTTTGGGTTTTCATTGGAGTTGAAGGAGCGGTTGTATTATCTGGAAGAGCGAAGAATAGTCGAGATGTTGGTAAGGCAACAGTATTGGGACTTATTTTAGTAATGTCCATTTATATTTTAATTTCTGTCCTGTCAATGGGAGCTATGACAAGAGGCGAACTTTCTGTGTTAGAAACTCCGTCAATGGGACATGTATTAGAGCACGTTGTTGGTCCATGGGGTGCAGTTGCG
Organism: Bacillus cereus group sp. BfR-BA-01356; assembly: GCF_022663635.1. Lineage (NCBI taxonomy): Bacteria > Bacillati > Bacillota > Bacilli > Caryophanales > Bacillaceae > Bacillus > Bacillus cereus group sp. BfR-BA-01356. The sequence continues at coordinate 25,827 of NZ_JAKUFX010000034.1, forward strand.
ATTAACATCGGATTAGTTGCTTCACTTGTCGGTACATTAATTGGCTGGTTTTTACTTGTTTCTGAAATTTCTCATGTAGCAGGAAAAGATGGCGTATTTCCGAGAGTCTTTACGAAAACAAATAAGAAGCAAACACCGCACATGGCATTATGGATTTCAAATGGTGTTGCCCAAATTATATTTATCATCGTTTTGTTTTCGGAATCAACATATCAAATTATGTATTTCATTGCATCAACATCAATTTTATTACCATATTTATTATCAGCGTTATTCCAATTTAAATTAGTCATTACAAACGAGTTAAAAGACGCTAAATTAAAAAACGGAGCGTTAGCTTTAATTGCTTCTATTTACTCTGTATGGCTTCTTTATGCAGCTGGTTTAAAGAATTTACTACTCGTTTCAATTGTGTATGGAATTGGAATTATTGTTTACACGTTTGCAAGAAAAGAACAAGGGAACCGTTGCTTTGTAGGTGCAGAGAAGTATGTGATGTGGGCAATTATTGTTGCGGCTATCACATCCATATATATGTTATTAACTGGAAATATAAAAATGTAAAAAGTCCTTTTCATTTAAAGGGCTTTTTTCTTTGTTTAGAGAATATTTACTACATAAGATATTCAGGAGGGATGAGAATGGAAGAAAAAGAACAGTTGTCTAGAATAATTGATTTAGCTAGTGAGTTAAGGAAAGTATTAGTGCAAGAATCTTTTTTTAATCATCATCCTGAACTAAGAGGAGTCATTGAAAATTTAGCAAGTTCTGTTGAAAATTTGGCGGAATTACAAATAAGTAAAGATGAAAACGCTGAAGATCGATTACGTTACGTACTTGCGAAAATGAAAATTGCTCATAATGCAATTTTACAAGAGAAAAAAGCATTTCCTTCTCATTAATATAAGTTTTTATATTGAACCTGGCGGATAACGTCAGGTTTTTTATTTCTAGTTTTTCGTTTCTTTCATACACTAAGAATAGTATGAAAAAAGAAGGTGACTAAGGTGAAATTACATAAAGCTCTTCAGCCAAGTTTTATAAAACGAATGTACTATATGAGATTTTTAGGGAAATTTACAAAAGCTGAGAAAGAGAAGAGTGGAGAGAATTTTTTTGTACAATGCTTATCGCCAATACCATTCACTTTACAGGAACAATTTATAAATGAACCATATGTATTTGAAGGGTTATGTAGCAATAAAAAGAATGAAAAAATCTTTTCGGAATTAAAGAAGAGGAAATTAGAAAAGCAATTAGTAATGTTTCGTCTTTATTATGAAAGAGGAAATGTATACGTGGAGTTAATATGTACAGAAGAACCGAAAGAAATAGCAAGCAGCTATAAAATGATTCCGGCACCTAAAGTTACAAATCATAAAAAAAGAGAATCTTTAGAGCGAAAACTTAGCAACGGTTATTTATCATTTCTTATGCCAAAATTTCCGAAAGACTTTGAGCCTCCTGAATTATTGTGGCACGATGGAAGACTGTACGGAAACATATCCCTAAAGTCATCAATTAGCTCAATCGCCTATTTTGAACAGAAACGTGAATGTAAATATATAAACTGCAGTGACTGGACGAAGTATGTAGAAATAGCGGTAGAAGATCAATTATATTTTGTAAGTGATTATGTGTATGAGCAATTAAAAAAACGAATGCATGAAGAAGGTAAGTTAGTTGAAGTAGAGGATATAAAAATACAAAAAGATGAATGGGAATGGGATGAGCGTGAATCGTCCTTTTTACAGTATGTACAAAGTATGGTGCATAATAAAGGGTTATATTTGGATGAAACGGATATTTATAATTTCCATATAAGTGTAAAAACAAATATGTTAACGATTCTTGGTGGTATACCGGGCGTTGGAAAATCACGTTTTGTGCAAACTTATGCAGAAGCATTAGGGTTACAGTATGGGGAAGAGTTGGTTTGGATTCCAATTTCGCCATCGTATCAAGAACCACATGATTTACTTGGTTACCTTCATCCAAATGGTACTTTTATTGAATCTGAAGCGAAGTTAGTTAGGACGTTAATGAAGGCGAAAGAAAATCCAAATCAACTGTATATAATCGTTTTTGATGAAATGAACATGTCTCATATTGAGCATTGGTTTACTCCGTTTCTATCTGTTCTTGAACTTGAAACAAAAAATCGTATTTTAAACTTGTATGAGGGTGTACAGGACATAGAGAATTCAATTCCATCAACAATTGAAATTGGAGAAAATATTATATTTGTAGGTACTGTAAATTTTGATGAAACAACGAAAGAGCTCTCTGATCGATTATTAGACCGAACGAACCTAATAACGTTACAGAAAATTCCGTTTTGTGAGATGGGCATGGAACAGGGGAAAGTCGTATTACATCCACCTTTGAAAGTAACGGCGGGAGAATTTCGGATAAATTGGATGAGAAATAAAGCGATGATTGAAGTGTTTTCTGAAGAAGAATTAGAGCTATTAGATAAGTTGCATGTCGTATTGTCATCACATGACGCGTCTAAGGGAATTTCTTTCCGATGTGCAAATGCAATTGCGACTTATTTGCAAAACATACCGTTTCAAAATAACCATACCTATATGATTAGTAGAGAAGAGGGGTTTGATTTACAAATAAAGCAGCGTGTATTGACGAAAATCAGAGGGACCGAAATGATGGTTGGGCCTTTACTTTCTGAAGAAGCAAAAAGGGGGGCGACCTTAGTACCTCTTTTGCAATCTACACTTGCAAACAGAGTATCTACATTTGAACACTCTTTAGCATATATACGAGAAAAACGTAGAGAACTGGAGTTGTATGGATATGCAAAATGAAGGGCGTTATGAAACAAAAATCGTTGATACGAATGAAACGCTCCCTTTTGTATTAAAGTTAATCATTGGAAATGAAGGGAAAGGAGATTATATTTTATTAAATCGTCTTTGTACATCTACTACAGCATTAGTTCAATGTATTTATAAAGTACAAGAATTAAAACCAATAAGATTACAGTACAATTATGAAATCCCAATGAATATTACTTTTATATGGAATAAAGTATATGAGGGACAGAAAAATATAAAAGAGGCTCAATATGAAATAAATGAAAAAAAACAAAGAGTATTAATATATGAACATGGGAAAACAGAATTCTTTTATCCATGGCGCTGTGGTCTATACCATTTTGAAGTGCGTATAGAAGATACAACGTATTATGGCGCATTTCACATCGTACCGAAAAACTTTTTTGATGATCAATTTGAAATGATTCAAGACTATGTGAAGTCAATTTTAAATGAGTTGATTTTGGATAGAGGTTACTATAAAAAGACCTTCTCTGCACTTAGCGATATTGAGGATTCTTCTTATTTAGTGTTACTTAGAAAGTTACCGCAAAAAATGAAAATGATAAAGCAAATCTTTAAGAAAATAGAATCAAGCTCAACTTTTATAAATGAATATAAATGGGAAGGAAAAGAGCGAAAGCCAACAAGAAAAGGAACTATAGTGGCAGAACGAAAACCTTATGCCAAACATTATAATCGTAAGTTTATGGAACAAAAAAATAGTAAGGAAAATGCATTTCTTAAATATAAAGCGATGCAATTTTATCATTATTTAATTGAAGCTAAAAGTTTTTTACGTCAAACAATTGAAATCTTAGAAAGAGAAAAAAAGAAAAAATCAGAAGAGTTTCAAGCTGTAAAAACGATTATACAAACAATTGAGCGTAATGGATCAGTAACCGATAGAGAGAAGCAAAAATATAAAAATATACATTTACTAAAAGAAGCCGATTTACGAAAGAGCTCAATGAAAATACAAGAATATAAAATATTGGCGCATATTGTGCATGAAAATGTACAATACTTTCAAATGTTAATGCACTCTTCATTTTGGAGGGAAGTTACTGAAACAAGTAACATGAACTTACATGATTTACCGATACCACATCAACAATTACTACATCATTTAGAAGTACTCCCGCAATATACGGATCAATCTCCATCATTATTATTTGTTTATAAGCCAACGTTTTTAGTGTATGAATATTACGCTTTTTTTATCGTTATTTCACTTTTAGAGCAAATTGGTTTTGAGGCTAGAAACTCCATCCGTGAACAAATACAAGAACATTTTTATGTAGATGGATTACAAGATGGAACGACAGTAGTTTTAGAACGAGATGATATAAAGGTGCATGTCGCATTTAATGACTTAATTGAAACACATCCTCTTATTGCATTAAGTAAAGGTAGTAATTTTTACAATGGTGAGGATACGAAGAAGCCAGATATTCGCTTAGACTGTTATGTAAAAGAAGATGGGAAATACGTATATAAATCTTCTATTATTATTGAAGTGAAGTATAGTCCAATGTACAATATTTTTCAGCACGTCGGAAATACGAAAGCAACTGAGCAAATGTATAAGTACTGGTCTATAAAGTATGTAGAAGAACAGGATGGAAAGCGAGTCTATTATCGAAGGTCAATTTATGAAGTCATTTGTGTATATCCAGGAAGCCATATGCATAGTAAAAAAATTGAGTCTGGATGCGGTGTTTTCTTGCAGTTATATCCATATAAGACGAAACAAGGGGAAGAGAAATTAGCGGGAAAACATGGGATGGTACAAATTTTTGAAAAATGGCTAAAAAGCATTAAGAAGTAAAAGAAATCCTTTTTCATAAAGGATTTCTTTAGATTAAGAAGAATTATATGCTGTATGGAAAGAAACGTAGTGTAATTTAGATTTGAAAAGTGCTACAAATGTGTTATTAAAAGGAATGTGAGCGCGGGATAAAAGTCGATTAAATTGGAATCTAATTCATTTTGCAGAATATAATAAGTCATAAATATTTTTAGTTGCATACGAAGATTTGTTCTTATATGATAGATAGTGAAAGCGTTATCAAAAAACAGAGCGGCGATGGGAAAGGCGGTTAAATATGTTCCAGCGTGTTCAAACAAAGGAAGAACATTTTGGGTTCGAGCAACTATGGGGAGATTTTTGTGAAGAAAGAAACTTAATGTTCGTAGAACGTAATTTAAATCCATCACGATTTTTATTAATAGAAGATGAACATCCTATTGGTACAGTAGAATGTATTAAGTATACGGTACCTGAACAATCGAATTCTGAGTTTTTCTATCCGTTTTCTAAAAATGATTTAGTAAAAGATTTGAAGAATGTATATGAAATAGGCAAGTTAAGTATTTCGAAAACGTCTCGTGGAAGAGGACATTTCAAAAGGCTAACAGCTATTTTATTTATACATGCGTTAGAAACAAAAGCTGAATGGTACATTGCAGCAGTAACAAAAAGAATGTATATGTATTTACTTACACTTGGTTTTCCAATTGAACCAATAGATAATCCTTTTCAGTTTCATGATACTTTACAAGGTGTACCAGTAAGAATTCATGCTCGAAAAGGGGTTACGCATTTGTATTCTTTAAAAGAATTTCGTGATGTGATTCAAGGGAATGCTCATGCACAGGCATTAATTACAGAATACAGTAAAAATATTATGTTAACGAAATAAAGCGAAGTGAATATGTATAATAAAGAGAATAACATTTGTATAGGATATAACTCTTCATTAAAAAAGACCCTTATTATTTTAATAAGGGTCTAAAAATTATAATCCAAATATACTAAAAATCATTTTGCGGCGCTTCGGTTTCTTTTCTCGTTCATATGTTGGTTTTGAATCCGGAGTAATATAAATGGATTCTTCTTTCGTTAGGGCAGCTTCTAACTTTTGAATTCGCTCTAACATTTCCTCCATTTCACGACGGTGTTGTAAAAGTTGGTACGTGACGACATCATTTGCCTTATCTTGCATTTGTTCTTCCATTCGATCAAGTCTTCTCGTAATAGTGTTTAATTGATTAGCTAATTGCTCAAAATCATTCGATGATATGTTTTGAACAATTGTATTAACTTGAGTTTTTAATTCCTCAACTTCATTTGAGGAAGCCTTTTGAGTAGATTGAGAATTTTGAGATTGCTCTATTTGAAATCGATGGTGTTCTAACATTTGATCGACATCCTCTTGTGTGAATATAAAGTGGCCATATTTGTTTTTCTCTATCGTAAGATTTAATTGTTGCGCGATCCGGACAACAGCCTTTGGGCTAACACCTAATTTCTTTGCGATAAATGGTGTTTTATATTCCAAAATAATCCCTCCTATATATATCCTGTTGAATGATTTCGAGCTATGAAGTAAGTTCCCTTCTAGTGCGACAAAAGAAGTGTGGAATCGGCAAAGAAAGTGTTTTTTCACGAAATTGAGTTGAGGAGAATAGTTCTTTTAAATAAAAATGTCTTATCGTAACATTTAGAATAATTTGACGAGTGTAAATGAATTAGATTATCATAATGATAAATATCTTTTTTATGTATGCATATAATATATAAAAAGGTGGTTGCTAATGTAGAATTTTGTTAGAGTATTAGAATGCTTACTTCACTTGAATAAAATTAAGTAGGAGGTGGCTTCCTTGCTTACAAAGTAAGTAAGGAAAAGTATTTGGACATATATAGTATAAGTATAGTGATTGTTTTAATTGCTTTAACGGCATTTTTCGTTGCAGCAGAATTTGCAATTGTTAAAGTGAGAAGTTCACGAATTGACTATTTAATTGCAGAAGGAAATAATCGTGCAACATCGGTCAAAACAGTCATTACAAACTTAGACGAATATTTATCTGCTTGTCAGCTAGGAATTACTGTTACAGCTTTAGGAATTGGGTGGTTTGGTAAACCTGCGTTAAAGCAAATGTTTGATACGCTTTTTGCAAATTGGAATATCTCTACTCAACTAGCAGACATTTTTGCTGTAATTTTAGTATTTTTGTTAATTACTTTTTTACATGTTGTAATAGGGGAATTGGCCCCAAAAACATTTGCAATTCAAAAATCTGAACAAGTGAGTTTGCTTGTTTCTAAACCGTTAATTTTCTTTTATCGTATTGCATTCCCATTCATTTGGCTATTAAATGGTTCAGCTCGAATCATTACGAAGCTGCTAGGGCTGAAACCGCCGAAGGGGCATGATGAGGTTCATTCAGAAGAAGAATTACGGTTGTTAGTTTCAGAAAGTTATAGAAATGGTGAGATTAATCAATCTGAATATAAATATGTGAATAAAATTTTTGAATTTGATGATCGGATTGCAAAAGAAATAATGGTACCTCGAACTGAAATGAATATTATAAGTAAAGAGATGCCTGCTGAAGAAGCTTTGCAAAAAATGTCTCGTGAAAAATATACAAGGTATCCAGTTGTTGATGGCGACAAAGACCACGTAATAGGTTTTGTGAATTTTAAAGATATTTTTACTGAATTTGTACAACATAAAGCTGTTAATAAGAAGACAGTAGAGCAATATATGAGACCAATTATTTTAGTTATCGATTCTATTCCAATTCATGATTTGTTTTTGAAAATGCAAAAAGAAAGAACACATATTGCTATATTGATAGATGAATATGGTGGAACATCTGGACTTGTTACTGTTGAAGATATTCTGGAAGAAATTGTTGGAGATATTCAGGATGAGTTTGATACGGATGAGCAGCCAGAAATTCAACAAGTTAGTGAAACGAAGACGATACTAGAGGGAAAAGTACTTGTTAGTGAAGTGAATACGTTATTTGGTTTAGGGATTGATGATGATGGTGTTGATACAATCGGTGGTTGGATTTTAACGAAGAATATAGAGATTGCTGAAGAGGATTCCATTGAAATTGAAAATTATAAGTTTTGTGTGAAAGAATTAGATGGACATTATATAAAAAGATTAGAAGTTACAAAGATAGTAGAATCGATTGTTATTTTAGAAGATGAAAAACAAATTTCGTTACAAGAGCAAATTAGCTCGTAAACTCTGCTATATAGCAGAGTTTTTTTGAGCATAATGTTTTTTGAGGGATAAGGGCTATGATACAATGACATAAGTCAAACCTTTCACTAGGTGAAGTATTGTTGTATACATATATTTGGAAGGAGCAGAAGTATGAAAAAGCATTTATATATAAATGGAGATTGGAAATCTGTAAACACGTATAAACCATTATACGCACCATATTCTGAAGAAACATTAGCGGAAATTGCACAAGGCACGGAAGAAGATGTAAAAGAGGCTGTTACCGCTGCAAAAAATGCAATGACAAAAATGAATACATTATCTGCATATGATCGTGCGACTATTTTAGAGAAAGTTGCACAAAAAATGGATGAAAGAAGAGAAGAATTTGCAGAGATTATTGCAAAAGAAGCTGCAAAACCAATACGTGCTGCAAGGGGAGAAGTAGATCGTACTGTTCAAACATACAAATTTGCAGCTGAAGAAGCGAAGCGTATATATGGTGAGACATTGCCATTAGACGCCGCACCTGGTGCAGATGGGCGTATTGCATATACAATCCGAAAGCCGATTGGGGTTATAGGGGCTATTACACCATTTAATTTCCCATTAAATTTAGTAGCGCATAAAGTTGGACCAGCAATCGCTGCCGGAAATACAGTTGTATTAAAGCCAGCTGATCAAACGCCATTATCATCTTATGCATTAGTTGAGTTATTTGAAGAGGCAGGATTGCCAAATGGAGCTTTAAATATCATTTCTGGCCCTGGCTCCACGGTTGGTGAGGCAATCGTCAAAAATGATTACGTTGCTTCTATTACTTTTACCGGAAGTCCAAAAGTTGGAATCGGAATAAAACAAAAGGCTGGGCTAAAACGAGTTACGTTAGAACTAGGCTCAAATGCTGCTGTTATCATTGATGAAGATGTAGAGTTAACAGATGAAATAATTGAACGTGTAAAATGGGGAGCATTTGTTAATAATGGGCAAGTTTGTATTTCAGTACAACGTGTTTTTGTACATGAAACGAAAATGCATGAATTTCTTTCGAAGCTAAAGAAAGCGATGGAATCAGTTGTTGTTGGTGATCCACTGCTTGAGGAAACGGATGTATCAGCTTTAATTTCAAAAAGAGATGTAGAGCGAATTGATATGTGGGTTCAAGAAGCAATTAAGGAAGGAGCAACTGTTTTATGCGGTGGTAAGAAGCGGGATGCAAGAATTTTTGAACCGACTGTATTAACAAATGTTCCAGATCATGTATCTGTGCAGTGCCAAGAAGTATTCGGTCCACTCATGACAGTAAATACATTTAAAAAATTTGATGAAGCGATTGAGCAAGTAAATAATTCGCGTTACGGCTTACAGGCAGGAGTATTTACAAATAATTTATTTAAAGCAATGCGTGCAATTGATGAGCTAGAGGTTGGTGGTGTCATGATTAATGATATTCCAACGTTCAGAGTAGATCATATGCCTTATGGTGGTGTGAAAGAAAGTGGCACGGGACGCGAAGGAATTAAATATGCAATAGAAGAAATGACAGAAATGAAATTAGTATGTATTAAAAAATAAAGTGGAAAAACTTAAAACTTGCACTAAAAAACGAGTAGGAAATGTTTACGATTCCATACTCGTTTTTTACGCTTCTAGTAACTATTTAATTAAGTGTAACTTTTACTTCATTTCTTGTTTGAAAATAGTATCTTCTACATAAATTTGTTCTTTATCTATAGCAGTAGCATGAGTTAATACTAAACCGATTGGTGTTTTTGTATCTTTATTTTGAACAATTGTAAAAGGAACATTTTTTTCGTTTGCTAATTTAATGTATTTTGATAAATGTGGGTAAGCAATGCCACCATTTAGGAGGAGTTGTAATGATTGAGAAGAGCGCATGCTACCCGCCACTTCAGAGTATACATTACTTTGCATTACTTGACCGATTGTTAAAGCGATTTCCACACGCTCACGTAATGTAGTTAAATACATATTACGTTCTTCTGGTTTGTTTTGCTTTTGGCCGTAAATGCCTTCTTGGAGATAATCTTCCACATTTTTATTTACCATATTTTTCACACCTTTCATTTTCTATTGTACGCAAGAATTAAAAATGATGCAAAAAAAAGTCGTTTTGACTACGGAAATAATGAAAATATGTGAAGGAAAAAGGGGATTTGTATACAATTAGTTAAATAAGAAAGAAAAAATAATTTTATCAACAGAAATTAACAAAATGTGACAAAAATCTATTAACGAATTGTATTTTTTGTGTTAATATTCAAAATATAAAGGGTATTCGTCGTATGGAAATGGAGGGAATGGAGGTTTTTCCAATCGATAAGGATATTAAAGAAATATTTTGTTCACACTTGAAAAACAATAGGCACCAATTCGTAGAGAACTGGAAAAACAAAATGATAATTTCCGAAAAAGATCCATTTAAACTAGAAGTAGTTCAAAATGGAGAGGATTTACTAGAGTTAATTATCGAACTTACTATGGAAGATAAAGATATAAATTATCTTCAACCGTTATGTGAGAAAATTGCTATTGAACGTGCTGGAGCAGATGCGAATATTGGAGATTTTGTTTATAACGCAAACGTGGGAAGAAATGAACTTTTCGAAGCGATGTGTGAATTAGATGTTAGCGCTCGTGAATTGAAACCAATTATGGCAAAAATACATACTTGTTTTGACAAATTAATTTATTATACCGTTTTAAAATACTCGGAAATTATATCGAAGAATTTAGAGGAAAAACAGCAATATATTAACGAAACACATAAAGAAAGGCTGACGATTTTAGGGCAAATGTCAGCTAGTTTTGTACATGAATTTCGTAATCCGCTTACTTCTATTATGGGGTTTGTTAAATTATTAAAGGCGGATCATCCGAGTTTATCGTATTTAGATATTATTTCGCATGAATTAGATCAATTAAATTTTCGTATTTCGCAATTTTTACTCGTATCGAAAAAAGAAATGTGGAATGAATCGGAACGGTTTTGGCTTAATGACTTGTTTCAAGACATTATACAATTCTTATATCCGAGTTTGGTCAATGCGAATGTTTTGATTGAAAAGAATTTACCGTATCCAATTCCGCTTGTTGGTTATCGGAGTGAAGTGAGACAAGTATTTTTAAACATATTAATGAATTCAATTGATGCTCTTGAATCAATGAAAGAAGAACGAAAAATTATCATTGATGTATTTGAAGAAGATCAAGCTATTCGAATTGTGATAAAAAATAATGGACCAATGATTCCAGCTGAAAATGTAGAAACGATTTTTGAACCATTTGTAACTACTAAAAAGTTAGGAACTGGTATTGGATTATTTGTATGTAAACAAATTGTGGAAAAACATAATGGATCCATTATGTGTCGATCAGATAACGATTGGACAGAATTTCAAATTGCATTTCAAAAATAAACAGTCTACACCAAATGAATGGTGTAGACTGTTTTAATTTGTGAGTATAACGGCTTCTAATTTAGGATCTTTAGTTGAATAACCTACTATTGAAATTGTATAAATAACATTTGGTTCAACATTGAATTTTGGTATAGTCAATAAAACGTTTTTATTATCTGCGAGTGAAATTTCAATATCTGCTGTACCAGGGCTAACTTGCAAAAAATCTGTTATTTGTTTAAAGAGTACATTTTCAAATAAATGATCCCCATCTTTTAAATCTACGTTTACAACAGGGGTATCTGGAGAGAAATGTGCAAACCGTATTTTGGCTTGACCAGCTGGTAAATGTGTATTATCAAGTATAGGCTGTAATTGTAGGTGATTATCACTATTTATTGCAGCAAGAGTATAAGTATGATTTCCCATTATTGGTACCAACGCTGAAAAGATTGGAGTTTCATTTCCGACAGGAACAATATCTATACGGTATTTACCTTGCACTAATGATAAATAAGGGCTGAATTGCTTAAATGAAATATTTTTAATAACCTTTTGTCCGTTTACTAAAATGTCAACCGCTGGTATATTTGGATCGGCATGAAAAATTCTTATATGTGACGGTAAAGCAGCTTCTTGTGAGTCTCTTGTTTCATACGCCTGTACAAGTTTTGATAGTGCATCGTAATATTTCATATATAATTCTATATATTTTTTAGGATTACGAAACTGATAGTAACGTGCGAGTTGTTCGTATTGTGTAACTTCTTGTCCATATTTTTCGATTTCAGATTGAGACATGAACATTCCTCCTTTGTCATCATTAAAACTATATGCGAAGCAAGAAAGCGGTTATGCAAAAAAAATGATTTTATAAAGGGAAAATTAAAAATTGACAACAAATATGTTTTCATAAAGAGGTGCTGGTGCTTACGAGAATTTCGCAGAGTAAAGCAGTACATATGACTGTACGAAAGTAAAATAAATGCCAAATTGAAAGTGCATTTCAATTAACATATTGAATACATGTCCAAAAATCGCTAGAAAACTAGGGATTTTTTTAATTATAGGCAAATACACATACAAAGTGATAATTGTCCTACATAAATTATAAAGGAAAGATACTTTGAATCTGAGGAAAGGAGTGCCACTTCGGGATAGGGATATCCCGATAGTAATTGTGAATGAAGTTATGAAAAGGTTTTGTGTTATAGGCTGTAGGATGAATTTGTAAACTTCATTTTTCTATTTATTTTAGCAATTGACAGTATTAACCCATAAGAGAGCGTCATGACGAACTGATTAGTGTGGTTAATCGGTTCTTTTTTTATAGTTTAAAACTGAAAAGTTTACATAATGAATAGGAATCTGAATTGATTAGTAAGGTGGGTGTCGAAATTTGTTTTAAAATATGCAATTTAAAGTAGGATAATAGGAAGGAGTTTAACGGGAGTTCCGTCGAAGTGTACAGAATGTCGGCATTTAAGGACAGCTGGCATTATGCTATAAAAACATTTGGTGATGTAGTCATTTCATATAAAAAGGAGAGTTATTTGGGCGTATAGAAAAGGGTTGGTCTTCGGGTTTTTAGTTCTGAATTTTCTGTTTTATAAAAATTTTTAAGCACTCATTTGTATATTTTATAATAGTTTTTTGATAAATTCACTGCTTTTGCAGAGGATTCTTTTTTATGAAAGAAACGTCAATTTTCTTCATATATATATACAAATTGGAGAAATGGGGGAGCGCTATGCGCGATTACTTAATTAAACCACTTGTTGGTCAGCCGTATCCAATGATTTCACATGGAAAAGGTGTTTATTTGTATGATCAAAATGGCAATAAATATTTTGATGGTTCGTCAGGAGCAATTACGGCAGGTATTGGGCATGGCGTAAAGGAGATTGCAGACGTTATTAAAAAGCAAGCTGAGGAGATTGCTTTCGTTTATAGATCACAGTTTACGAGTGAACCAGCTGAAAAATTAGCGAAGAAGTTAAGTGATTTAAGTGTAGGAGATTTGAACTGGAGTTTTTTTGTAAATAGTGGCACGGAAGCGAATGAAACAGCTATGAAAATTGCAATTCAGCATTTTCAAGAGCGAGGTATTCAAGGGAAACATAAAATTTTATCAAGATGGATGAGTTATCACGGTATTACGATGGGTGCTTTATCGATGTCTGGGCATCCACTACGTAGACAACGTTTCGTATCTATTTTGGAAGATTATCCGACTATACCAGCTCCATATTGTTTCAGATGTCCTGTTCAAAAAGTATATCCAACTTGTCAGCTGGCATGTGCGACTGAACTAGAAAGATCAATTGAAAGAATTGGTGCAGAGCATATTGCTGCTTTTATTGCTGAGCCGATTATCGGAGCAGCTGGAGGCGCGGTTGTTCCGCCGAAAGACTATTATAAAGTCATTAAAGAGATTTGCGACCATTACGATATTTTATTTATTGCGGATGAAGTAATGACTGGGCTTGGTCGTACTGGAGCATGGTTTGCGATGGAGCATTGGGGCGTAGAGCCGGATATTATGACACTTGGTAAAGGGTTAGGAGCGGGATATACACCGATGGCAGCGACAGTTGTAAGTGATCGTGTTATGGAACCAATATTACGTGGATCACGTTCAGTAATGAGCGGTCATACGTTAAGTGCAAATCCATTGTCTGCAGCAACGGCTTTAGCTGTTATTGAATATATGGAGAAACATAATCTTCCTGAAAAAACAGCAGAAAAGGGAGAGTATTTAATAAAAGGCTTACAGAAAGTTCAGCAACAATCGACAATCATTGCTGATGTGCGCGGAAAAGGGTTGCTAATCGGAGTAGAATTGCAAGCGTTTACAAAAGCGTCAGAGCTTATTTCAGTTGCAGCTAAAAATGGTCTGCTTTTATACCAAGCAGTTTCAGGGCAAGCAGGAAAAGAAGATAGTGCACTGCTTGTAGCACCGCCAATGACAACTACATATTCCGAGTTAGATGAATTACTTTCAATTTTCTCTAAAAGTGTAGAAGAGATGATGCAAAAAGGAGGGCATAGTATCGCATGACAACTATTACAAATACATTCGGTAAATTAAAAGAAATTGAGGAAGTAATTTCTTTGTTCCATGATGATATGACATTGATGTTTGGGGGATTTGGAGGGATTGGATCCCCTCCTTCTTTAATACAGGCAATTTTAGAAAAAGGCGTTACAAATTTAAATTTAATTGGAAATGACACTGGATTTCCTGATGTAGGTATCGGTCGTCTTGTTACAAATGAAAGAGTTAAATCAATAATTACTTCTCACATTGGCTCCAATCCAAATGCAGGAAGGCAACTAAACGAGGGAAGATTACAAATTGAGTTTTCTCCGCAGGGAACATTAGCAGAGCGTATTCGCGCTGGTGGCGTTGGTCTTGGTGGTGTTTTAGTTGATGTTGGTGTTGATACGATTGTGGAAGAGGGAAAACGAACAGTTGAAATGAATGGTAAGACCTACTTAGTTGAAACAGCATTAACTGCTGAAGTTTCAATTGTATATGCGAAAAAGGCAGATCCGTTTGGTAACCTTGTATTTGACAAAAGTGCACGAAATATGAATCCCCATGTAGCTATGGCTGGGGATATAACAATTGTAGAAGCAGAAGAAATAGTCCCGCTTGGAAGTTTAGATCCAGAGGAAATTGTCGTTCCAGGTGTTTTCGTAAATTATATTGTACCGTCGGAAGGAGTGAACTGGAAATGGGTATGGGCGTAGAAGTGAGGGATAAGATTGCTAGGCGTGCGGCGAAAGAAATACAAAATGGTATGATTGTAAATTTAGGTATTGGCATACCATCGCTTGTACCAAATCATTTGCCTGAAGATATAAATGTTATGTTTCATGCGGAAAATGGAATCGTCGGCATGGGACCAACGCCAAGTAAAGGGAATGAAGATGAAAATTTGTGTAATGCAGCAGGTTTACCAACTTCTCTTATAACAGGAGCGAGTTATTTCGATAGCTGCACAGCGTTTGGGATGATTCGAAAAGGTTTGCTAGACATAACGATTCTTGGTTCATTACAAGTAAGTGAAAATGGTGATTTAGCAAACTGGATTGTACCTGGAAAACGTGTTCCAGGTATTGGTGGAGCAATGGATTTAGCACAAAAAGCGAAGCGGGTCGTTGTTGTGATGAATCATGTTGATAAGTACGGAAATGCAAAAATTGTTTCAGAGTGTACATTGCCATTAACTTCAAAGAAATGTGTAGATTTAATTATTACTGATATGGCAGTCATGGAGGTAACTCCGAGTGGACTTATATTACAAGAATTAATGAGCCCATACACAGTAGAAGATGTAAAACGACATACAGAAGCTGATTTTCAAATTAGTTCTAACTTACTAGTAATTGAATGAAGGGAGATGTAATATATGGAGCAATTAAAAAAGCAAGTTTGTGATTATATTGAGAGCCATGAAGAGGAAAGTGTGAAATTTTTAAAACGATTAATTCAAGAAAAGAGCGTATCTGGTGATGAAAGCGGTGCGCAGGCAATTGTGATTGAAAAATTACGTGAATTAGGTTTAGAGCTCGATATATGGGAGCCTTCTTTTTCTAAAATGAAAGATCATCCTTATTTTGTATCACCCCGTACAAGTTTTTCAGATAGCCCAAATATTGTAGCAACTTTAAAAGGAAGTGGCGACGGGAAATCTATGATATTGAATGGGCATATTGATGTAGTTCCAGAAGGGGATGTGAATCAGTGGGAACATCATCCTTATAGCGGTGAGAAAATCGGAAATCGTATATATGGCCGTGGAACGACGGATATGAAGGGCGGAAATGTCGCACTTATGCTTGCGATGGAAGCGATTATTGAATCTAACATTGAATTAAAAGGAGACATCTATTTTCAAAGTGTAATAGAAGAGGAAAGTGGCGGAGCAGGGACATTAGCAACTATATTACGAGGATATAAGGCAGATGGTGTCATTATTCCGGAGCCTACTAATATGAAGTTTTTCCCGAAACAACAAGGTTCCATGTGGTTTCGTCTACGTGTAAAAGGGAAAGCTGCACACGGTGGAACGCGCTATGAAGGGGTTAGTGCAATAGAAAAAAGTATGTTTGTTATAGAACATGTAAGAAAGCTAGAGGAGAAAAGAAATAGTCGAATTACAGATCCGTTATTTAAAGAAATTCCGATTCCAATTCCAATTAACATTGGGAAAATTGAAGGAGGGAGTTGGCCAAGTTCTGTTCCCGATGAATTAATTTTAGAAGGAAGATGCGGTGTTGCGCCGAATGAGACTATAGAGGCGGCAAAAGAAGAGTTTGAGAATTGGATTGCTGAATTAAATGATGTGGACAATTGGTTTGTTGAAAATCCAGTAGAAGTAGAATGGTTTGGAGCGAGATGGGTTCCTGGTGAACTAGAAGAGAACCATGAACTCATTACGACACTTCATCACAACTTTGTTGAAATCGAAGGGAACGAACCAATTATTGAAGCATCTCCGTGGGGGACTGATGGAGGTTTATTTACACAAATTGCAAACGTACCAACAATAGTATTTGGTCCAGGAGAGACGAAAGTAGCACACTATCCAAACGAATATATAGAAGTTGATAAAATGATAGCTGCCGCAAAAATTATTGCATGTACATTACTAGATTGGTGTGAGGTGAAAAAATGAAATACTATGAATCTTTTAGAGAACAGACGAATTGTTATACAGTAGAAGGTGTTTTAGATTATTTTAATAAGCGTATTCGGGTAGATCACTATACAGGAAATGTTGAAGGTATTATACAGACCATTGACGAACTAGCAGAGAAACATTCTTTCACTAAATGTATTATTAAAGGAAAGGGAGAGCATGTTTCAACATGGCTCTCTTTCGGTTTTTTGTTGGAAGCAACGATACCTCATTATTTTCAAGGGCACGATGCATACTTTTTTGTGAAATATAATAATGATGAAAGACGAAATAGTATGCATTGGACTGAGGAAGATACTATATTAAGCGGTGTAAAAGGAAAAGAAATAAAAGAAAAAGTAGTTCCAGAGAAATTTTTGCTGAGAAAAGCGACTGAAGAAGATGCAGAAGAATTAGCAACTGTATTCGGAAAAGTATTTGAAGTGTATCCGACACCTTTAAATGAAGCGAGTTATGTATTACAGACGATGAAAGAAGACGATACAATTTACTACGTGTATGAATTTGAGGGGAAAATTATTAGTACAGCATCTGCAGAAATGAACATAAAGGAAGGGAATGCAGAATTAACGAATTGTGCTACTTTACCTGAATACCGTAAACATGGATTTATGAAAAGTTTACTAATTAAATTAGAGGAAGAACTTCAAGAAAGATCTATTTTCTGCTCCTATACAATTGCTCGATCGCTTTCTTTCGGAATGAATGCTGCCTTTCATCAATTAGGCTATACGTATACAGGAAGACTGGCGAATAATTGCTACATTTTCGATAAGTTGGAAGATATGAATATATGGGTGAAAGATCTATCTAGCTATTCGAAAGCAGTAAAACTTCCGCCTCAAAATTTGGCTGTAAAGCAAAACAGTTAGGTGGAGCTGGTTGTTTGAAAAAGCCGCACTAATTAGAGTTTCGAGTTATCTAATGAAAATATAAAATTGATTAAAATTATAGAACGGAATCGTCATGCTTACAATCGCACATAGGTGTGCCGAAAAATCGGCATGTAATTGCTGGATTTTCGGCAAGAGGGGGGATGACATTGCTAGCAGTTTCGACACAAGAAGTCATTGAAGCGATTTTGGGCAGTATTGATGAGGCTATACACGCTGTAGATGAAAATGGAATTACAATATTTTATAATTCTGTAGCTGCAAAACACGATGGATCGAAGATTGAAAAAGTGTTAGGGAAACATCTGTTAGAAGCGTTCCCGTCTTTATCAAGGGAAACGAGTACATTGATGAAAGTACTAGATACAAAAAAACCTATCGTACATCAGGTACAACATTATCAAAATTTAAATGGTGAAGATGTTTGTACAGTAAATACGACGTTACCTATTTTTATAGATGGGAATATTGCTGGGGCTGTTGAAATTGCAAAGGATTACTCTACAATTCAAAAGCTTACTGACACAATTGTTGACTTACAGTCGAAAATAAAGCGATCATCTAGAAAAAAAGTGATTAAAAAGCACGCTGCATTTGAGACGATAGTGACAAATGATACGCGGTTTAAACAGACGAAAGAGTTAGCACAAAAAGTAGCACCAACAGACGCGAATGTTTTAATATATGGTGAAACAGGAACAGGAAAAGAACTGTTCGTACAAGCAATTCATGAAGCTTCTAAAAGAAAAAACAAGCCATTTATTGCACAAAACTGTGCAGCTTTACCAGAGTCGCTATTAGAAAGTTTATTGTTTGGAACGACAAAAGGAAGCTATACGGGAGCGATTGAAAGAGCTGGGCTATTTGAACTTGTTGATGGTGGTACATTATTTTTAGATGAACTGAATTCAATGCCTCTTGATTTGCAGGCAAAAATGTTACGAGTGTTAGAAGATGGAGTCATTAGAAGAATTGGTGATAATAAGACGAGAAAAGTAGATGTTCGTGTTATTACCGCGATGAACCAGCCTCCAGAAATATGTTTACGAGAGAATAAAATTCGCACTGATTTATATTATCGCTTAAACGTATTTTCATTATATATCCCACCGCTTCGTGAAAGAACTGAGGATGTACTATTATTAGCATCTTATTTTTTGAAAGAATATAATAAAAGTTATAAAAAAGGTGTACTTCAAATGGATGAGGAAGCGAAAGATAGACTGCAAGCTTATCAGTGGCCTGGAAATGTACGGGAGTTAAAACATACGATTGAACATGCTGTTATTATTGCAGAAGGGAATACATTAACAGCCAATTGTTTACCACGTACATTTCGGAAAGAGAAGTTTTCGAAGAAGAAGGGTATAATGCCACTTAGAGAAGCACTTCATCAAACAGAAAAAGAATTAATAGATCAAGCGTTGATTGAAACGGAAGGGAATATATTACAAGCCGCAAAAATGTTGGGTATCCCTCGTCAAACGCTTCAATATAAACTGAGCAAGTACGACAAAACCGCCGAATAATCGGCGGTTTTTGTGTGTTTGCACCAATAAAAGAGCGTTTACATATATAAAAAGTAATGAATATGATGTTAAGTATTGATTTCATACAACGCTTAAAAATATTTTTTCGCTTATGTAATAGGGTTCTCCGCACATTTACTTATCAACAATGTAAAGTTGGCATAACTATTGCTTATATAAAGGATGAGCGTATAAAAAGACCTGCGGTAGTATGTCAACTGAAAAATAATATCTTTTGAAGTTATCAAAGGACAAATTGCTTAAAAAAGACATCACGAAACTAGACCAGTATTTTATGTAAA
>NZ_JAKUFX010000035.1:0-45338 GCF_022663635.1 Bacillus cereus group sp. BfR-BA-01356
TATCTAGAAATATCTTGAGACGTCCAAGTATTTTCTTTATTACTGGACTCTTATTAGAGAGTAAAACTAAGCCTGAGATAGGGCTTAAATATTAATATACGAGGGGGATGTATATTGTGTACCAGTAATATAGCATCTACTAATGTTTCTTTTGAAAAATTGAAAAGTCAGGAAGAGAATGAAAAAAACATAGTGTCAATATGCCCGAATTGCAAGAAACGCTCATTTAGAGCACTTTATAATGATTATCCAAAATGGATACAGTATTGCCTATGTTGTAATTATCGAGAAGTAAATACAATAGAGAGTCCGTTTGTTTATTAGATGTAGCTATTTACGTATTTTGATTAGGAGGAAGAATTTCCGATATGAAAATATGAATTAAGGCTATTTGTATAACATCATTTGTATTTCAAATGACAGCATGTAGCAATTCGACGCAAACAAAAAATGATTCGAGACCTGCCCAAGCAGTACAAAACGGAATACAACAGCACGTAGAAGGGAAAGGTATTGTTGATATTCCAGGGGATTATAAGGGGGAATTAAAAGACTTAGAGACCGTTAAAGGGAAGGTATTACATATAAAAGACGGAGATACAATAGACGTAAACGTAAAGGGGCAGAAACAGATGGTAAGGTTACTGTTATTAGATACCCCTGAGTCTGTATCTCAAAAAATTCCACCACAAAAGATGGGAAAAGAACCATCTTCCTTTTTAAAGAAACAGCTAGAAGGGAAAAGTGTAACATTTGTTTATGATCGGGGACCAAAAGAAGACAAATACGGTAGAAAATTGGCTTATGTATTTTGCGATGGAATACACATCAACGAATTAATGGTCAAGTCGGGTTATGGGATTATAGCCTATATTTCTAGACCTAATACTACAATTCTATCTGAAATGAAAGAAGCAGAAAATGAAGCAAAAGAATCAAAGGTTGGCGTATGGAGCATTAAAGGCTTTGTAGATGAAAAGAACCAGCATTATAACCGTAAAGATGCAGCTTAACACCCTAACCCATTGCAATACAAATATTTGTGCAAAATGGAGGTTTTTTGAATGAATGAAAACAAAAGAAATATGCTCTTATCCTTTATCATTTCAATTTTATTTATTTTCGCGAGTCTATTGCCATTTAGTAATAATGAATATGTGTATGTTATCTCCAAAATTGGTGCTGCAGCAGGTGTAATAAATATTGTGATGATGAGCGTTTTCTTGTATTTTCAAAGCAAAAAAACGGGACATTTATTAAATTGGTAATTAAAGCTAAATAGTTTTCCTTACTCATATCCTTTTAAGTTTGGTAAGGAAAGCCGAAAAGGAGTGTGAAAGGTGAGTCAAGTACCTGGATTTTTAAAGTTTGTTTT
This sequence comes from Bacillus cereus group sp. BfR-BA-01356, assembly GCF_022663635.1. Classification (NCBI taxonomy): domain Bacteria; kingdom Bacillati; phylum Bacillota; class Bacilli; order Caryophanales; family Bacillaceae; genus Bacillus; species Bacillus cereus group sp. BfR-BA-01356. The sequence continues at coordinate 1,376 of NZ_JAKUFX010000035.1, forward strand.
AGCGAAAGAAAGACGGTATGTATATTTAGTTGTAGGAGAAAAGAAAAACAAAAAAGTACATACACACATGGTATATAGATTTGGTTCGCTAGAAAAAGCATTAGAAACCATGTACGAAATGCGTGGTGATTTTGAAAATCTTTTCCCTCTAGAATTAAAAGAGAGGGGATACGACTGAGAAGATATCAATGATTGGATACTTTCTATTGAAACAGGGTACTCGAAACACGGAAATAAACTAGTCATATACTAGCAAATGTTTTGTATTTTAAAAAATAGGTGAGGCGAAAATAAGATGTTGATCATTCAAAAGTATCACATTGTAATTGCTTGGACGATAGCTACTAGTGCAATGTTAATTAGTTTGTTTTTTAGTGAATGGATGAAGCTGCCGCCATGTGATTTGTGCTGGTACCAAAGAATGGCCATGTATCCATTAGTATTAATATTGGGGGTAGGGATATATAGAAAAGATTCGCACGTAAGCACGTATACATTTCCATTTGCGTGTATCGGTTTAATGTTATCTGTATATCAAATTACAATTCAAGCGTTTCCTAATAGTGAGATGCAGATTTGTTCAGTAGGAGTTTCTTGCACAAAAGATTACTTAAATTTATTCGGTTTCATCTCGATACCTATGCTATCTTTTGTTGGATTTTTAGCTATCATAATACTTCTATATATTAAATCTGAGAGAGACAAAAGAATAAACAATACAGCGATTATGAACAATATGCTCGAATAAACAAAAAATACCTATAAATAGATAAAAAATATAAAGAAATTAAAAAAGGAGAAATAAAAAATGACAACAATGCAAGTAAGTAATGAAATGTACAAAATTCCAGAGGCGGATATAGAACTATTAAAAATTATGGCCCATCCAGTTAGATTACAAATTGTGAAGGAGCTAGAACGCCACAAAATTTGTAATGTAACACAGTTAACAGAGCTACTAGATGTGCCTCAATCTACCGTATCTCAGCATTTATCTAAAATGCGCGGGAAAATTCTTCGCTCAGAAAGAAGGGGATTAGAGATGTATTATCATATTGTGAATTTCAAGGCATGTCAGATTGTCGGAGTATTAGGTCTATAATTCTAACTCGAAATAGGGTGATAGAAAGAGTGTTGTTAAATATAGCTGCAAAAGCTGATGTACTGCAGAATGATAAATTCATAAGCTTAGAGTGTAGTCCTTCTAATAATGGGGAGCTGACTGTGGTGAAAAATTGATACAAGAGTTAATAAAAAAGAATGCACATTTCTGCACTCTTTTTTATTGTGCCCTAGCTACAATAGATAAAGTATTTTGTTGTGTATGACTCTGAATAGGGGATGCTGTGTTTTGCTAAGCGAAAACGATATTTTTGACTTTTTAAGCAAAGAAAATGTTTAGTTTACTGATTTGTATAGTTTGAATTAAAGTTTAGAATATTCTGTTTCAACATTATCAATTTACTATAGTTTCCAATTGTGTAAAGATAGAATTGATTATAATTTTCCGTAAATATTAGATTAAAAACTATTATAAGGGGAATTTGAGTATTTATAGCTTGTTTATAAACGATGATTGGGGATACAGATAATAGGGTGATCAAGTACTGGTAGAATTTACCGAACGAAATGAGGTGACTTTAACTTGAGAGAAATTGCGAAAAAAGTACAAATGATACGTTTACAGGAGGAGCATTCCAGGCGTAAGGCAGACGCAGAACAGTATTCTGCCAAGCGATGTAAAATAGAAAGAGAGAGTATTAAATTAGAAAAACATAGAGTTAAAAAAAGAACTCAAAAATTTCAAACGACAGAAGAAAAGTGGGACACAAAATGTAAAAAAGCAGTACAATTATTTAATCAAGGAGAGGAATATCCAACTATTGCAAAAAAACTGAGGTGCAATGTGAGTAGTTTGTATAGAGAACTTAAGAAACGAGGTACATTACAAATACCAAAGCAGGTATCAGTATCTAAATCATTAAAATCACCCACAACATCAGCACAAACAAAAAAAACGAATTTTGAAAGATACAAAGAATATTATATGTACAAATAGAAGAATTCATGGCTATAAATCTATACTTGATTCTTTAGTGTTAAAAAGATCAGGTTATAAAGGGTACAATGAAAAAATGCATGTTTAGCAGCAAATCTTCTTACAGTATTGATAGAGCATCTTTTTATTTTTTAGAATATTTATTTTCTGATAATAACATCCAACAAATATTGAAGGCTATTACCTGTTACTTAGATCATAAAAATATTCATAAAATTAAATCCTTACTTATATTTGTTGAGTAGTTGGGTAAGAAAAGTTTTTTTACAAATGTTAAAATAAGAATAATTTGTCTAAAGCAAAAGAATCCCCATGTCATAAAGGATTCTTTTAGAAGAGTTAGAGAGATGTTGTCACTTGACTCATATTGATTTTATGTTAAAAAGAAAGAATATTCAATCTTATTTTATGTTTCTCAATATATTTCGTTTATTTTCATATTATAATATAGTCAATTCTTTTTATTGATGTATCTCATTATATATATTTTCCTGGAGTGAATCCTTTTACTAAGGATTCTTTTTTTATTATTAATAAAAATAAAAGCCCTCACAATGAAGTGAAGACCTTTGTTTATTTAGGCTAGTATGGCCGCGAGCATATTGTATGATTTTATCCTCGCTAAATTAAGATCTTAACCACCATGATTTCCATGAGCATATTGAATAACATCAATAGCTTTATGTGTTTCTGTAGGGGATTGGGCACCAAACATTAAAGTAAAAATAGTAATTACACCAACTAAACCGAGAATTGTCTTTTTCATTTTAATGCCTCCTTCTCAATAACTTTTTTTCCTGCTTGAGAACATGAATAGAAATAATGACTTGCTTTAATATGGTTATTCTCTTTATAAAATGCAGTAGCAAGATATTCTTCGTATTCCTCAATGAATTCGAAAAGTTCTTGCTCTTTAAAATATGATACGCCTTTTAACACTGTCATTTCAAGTGCTTCGGCAGGAAAACCTCCATTCATTGCATCTAATATTTTAAAATGGTGTAGATACTCTATATTTTCAATCTCTTGACAAACGGAATATCCCTTTGCTATGAGATCTTTGGCAACGGAGTGATTTCCTTCCTTCATGTGTTCCCTTGCCTCAATAAAAAGAGCCTTATAATTGTTAGGCATTTTTTGATTTACTTCTGAAAGATATCTAATGGCTAATGGCGAAAGATTTTGAGTAGCATACATTAACCCTAAATTTTGACGCACCATTAAAATAAATTGTTCTTCGTCTATTTTTTGGAACATATCCATTGCTTTCGTGAAATATTCTTCAGCGAGCTCCCATTCTCTCAAATGAGTACAAACTAAGCCTATAAGATTATCACAGAATGCTACATTGATCTCATACCCAGCATGTTGAGCAAAGATTTCTCTTGCCTCTGATACTTTTTTATAAGATAATAGCCCTTGATATATGTCATAATGGAAAGCTCCAACTTTATAATAAAATTCCGCTTTTTCCAATTCATCAGGAATGCAGTCTAAAAGTTTTTCTGCTTTTTCATAACTCTCCTTTGCGATTTGATATTCGCCAATAGTAGAGGCATGAATCCCTTTGAAAAAGTGATAATAATAAGCTAAGAAATTATCTGTAGGCATATCAAAAGCCTCAACTTTGTCAAAACTGCTTTTTGAAACGCTTAAATTATCAATTACAAATTGGTATCTAAAATCTAGTAGTGAGTAGTAGAGTAATAAATCTTGATCCTCTTCAATATTATGCATCTTAGAATCAATTATTTCTTTTAATTGATGTGCATTACCTATACGCCTTGAGCGGATTTCAACATACCAATCGCTTAATAGCTTTGTAATTTCATTATTCCCCTTAGCTGAAACCATCATTATATATTCCCCCATCCTATAAAAGTCTACTAATGTTATATATTACCATTATAGCAAAGTATCCAGTTCGTTTAATTGTATTATATTTATTTTTCAATAAAATTCAGAAAAATAAATTAATTGTGATGACCCAATTATATTTTATTCATGGTTTTCTCATTAACAATTCACGCAAACGTGATGTGATTGAAGTGAGTCGGAAAATATCATGTTTGCATGAAAGGGGAATGAATAAATATGAAAGCCTATCTCTACTATAGTGGCAGCTTATTGAAGTTTTAGGTTTATAATTAATAGACAGTTTTAGTTAAGGAAATTTAAAATCCCTGTCTTTAAAGACAGGGATTAAAAAAAGGGATGACAGTTAACAACTGAAGGTACCATTATATTACCATTATTGGAATTTTTATTCCATGTTTTTGTGTTGAGAAATAAATAATATATGATGTAAAAGGTGAGATGAGTAGAGGGTTCTTATAGGTTTAGCAATATGAGAAAGTAAATATTTCAATTAAATTTTTCTTGAAACGAGGAGTGGAAGTATTGTTTTTGCTTAGAAAGCATTATTCAAAGTTATGTAGAAATTATAATATGAATAAAAAGAGTCTAGTTAAAAAATTATAAGACACCAATTCATTGGAACGGTAAAAAACTGTTTTCGGAATAGGTGTCTTTTTGTATTGAGTAGAATGTATTTTCTCAACAGGAAAAATTGTAATTATCTATAAGTATTACTTATAAGGATAATAGGAAAGTAGAAATTAATAATAAAGGAGAATGCGAAATGTTAACAGTAATATCTAATAATGATCTAGCTAAAATCCGTGAAGAAGATGTAGATGTATTGAAGGTAATGGCGCATCCGGTTCGATTAAAAATCATAAGTGAATTAATACATCATAAAATGTGCAATGTTATACAGTTAACAGAAATATTAAAACTTCCACAATCCACTGTTTCACAACACTTAGCAAAGTTAAGAGGAATTGTACTCCGTGCAGAAAGAAAAGGACTAGAGATGCATTATTATATTGATAATACTAAAGCTCGTCAGATTGTAGAAATTTTAGGGCTATAGGTAAATTATAAGTAAAAGTTTCCTATTATAGGGGAAACTTTTTTCTATGTTGATCAAAGTATAATCATTTGAAGAATGAAATTTGGAAAGGGTGAATTTCAGAATATTATATTGAAGTGTAAGTTTTTAATTCAAGCTATGGAACGTATAATTTTTAAGTAAGAAAGGATGGTAGTTGAAGAAAGTCCAATAACTGTCACAATTTCTTTGTAAGCTTAATAAATTATTATGTGATAATTTAATTATAAAGTTATTCGAATGTTATAAAGATAAATGAATAGTTGAGTATGAAGTTATGTATATTTAGCTTTCATTTACATTCATGCTCTTAATAAAGTGAAGAAATTAGTAAGGGGGACTATTAAAATGAACAAAAAATTCTTTAAGCAGTTAAAAAAAATGGCTACAAATAAAAAAGGATTAAGTGCCGCTGCAGTAGCAGTAGGAATTATGGGTACAACTTTAATTCCTCAAAATGCCTATGCACATGGGTTCGTTGAAAAGCCAGGTAGCCGTGCTGCTTTATGCAGTCAAAATTATGGGGCGTTGAATTCAAATTGTGGAAATATAATGTATGAACCGCAAAGCTTAGAAGCACCTAAAGGATTTCCGCAAGGCGGGCCAGCTGATGGGAAAATTGCTTCAGCGGGAGGTCTATTTGGTGGAATTCTTGATCAACAAACAGCTGATCGATGGTTTAAGAATACTATTAAGGGCGGGGAGAATACATTCACTTGGAAATATACTGCTCCTCATTCAACAAGTCAGTGGCACTATTACATTACAAAAAAAGGATGGAATCCAAATAAACCTTTAACAAGAATGGATTTTGAACCAATAGGAACTGTAAAACACGATGGTTCTGCAGCATCTAATAATCTATCACATAAAATCAATGTACCAACTGATCGCAGTGGATATCATGTCATATTAGCAGTTTGGGATGTAGCTGATACTGTAAATGCTTTCTATAATGTGATCGATGTGAATCTAATAAATAATGAAAAAATAGATACAGAAGCGCCAACTCAGCCATCTGGAGTACAAGTCGTAAAAGCTACTTCAAATAGTTTAGAACTTAGTTGGAAGCCTGCAATCGATAATGTAGGGGTCAAAGAATATCAAGTATTACGTAATGGTCAATTAATTAATACTGTATTGGGTACAAGTGTAGTTGATAAAAAATTAAGCCCGAACACTGAGTATACGTATACAGTAAAAGCAGTAGACGCTGCAGGGAATATATCAAGGGAAAGTGAAGCATTAGTTGTTAAAACAACAGTGGAAAAACCAGATACAGAAGCACCAACTCAGCCTAAAGGATTACACAGCATGGGAACCACTACGAATAGTATCGACTTAATGTGGAGTCCGTCTGAAGATAACATAGATATGAATCATTATATTGTCTACAGAGAAGTTGGGGGTGTTATGAAAGAAATAGGCACTGCTAATACAACTTCATTTATGGACAAAGATTTGCAAGCGAATACAATATATAAGTATGTAGTTTCTGCTGTTGATACAGCTGGCAATGAATCAATGAAAAGTGATGCCTTAACAATTGCTACAAAAGGACAAGAAAACACTTATGAACAATGGGGTGCGTATAAAGCGTATAAAAAAGGGGATAAAGTAGTTCATGAGGGTAAGGTTTACGAGGCAGTTCAAAGTTATCAAGGGAATGGAGATCCAAACTGGATTTTTGCTTTGTCATTATGGAATGAAGTAAATAAATAATTTAAACAGTTGCTCATTTTAACGAATTTACCGAAAGAATTCGCCTTCCTTAACCGTGTGAAGAGCGATAATAAAGCGGTAGGTGCATTTCAGTTTGGTATAGCCAAAAGCTTATGATTATTGGTGGAAGAACACAAATCTTTCCAAAGTGAGTCTAGTATAATTAATTTCTAAACTCACATCTTTTTATGAAAATAAAGATGTGAATTCTGTTCATTCTCATTTGCTTTGTATGAATTGTAATGTATACTAAAAGTAGGTGCAAAAATGCACTATTTGAAAAAGAGTGCAAGGCAAAAAGGAATCCGAAAAGGATTCCTTTTTTGTTTTTCAGCAAATAAAGCAACTTTCTAATTAACTCTTTCTTTTTATAAACTTAAAATGTATTTTTGAAAAATTGCCATATTCCTGTAACAAAACAAAGGTAAGTTATGTTTGTAAAATATAAAGAGAAAGAAGGAAAAGTTGTGAAAAAAATTTTGCCAATTGTTGCGTTATTAGGCATGATGAGTTTTGGAGTACAGGAAATGAATGTAAGAGCTGATACTTATCATAAGAGCGATTCAAAAATTAGTTTTTGGGATTCGAAAAGAAAGGGTACTAATTTCATGAATAGTACGTCATTACCTGAAAACTATAAAAGTGCAAAAGAAGCTAATATTGAATATGTTCGTTTAGCACCTGATAAATGGGCGAAAGATAAAGATTTTATATTTGAAGATAAACCAGATACTTCTGGAAAGGATTTTCTGATAGGTAATTCAGATAATTATCAGGGATTAGTAAAGGAAGATCTAGAAAAATTAAAGGCGGATTTAGATTCCGCACAATCACAAGGAATGAAAGTCGTTGTTACAATGTTATCCTTACCTGGTGATCGATGGCGCCAATTTAATAATAATAAGAATGACGACAGAATATGGGAAGAAGAGAAGTATCAAGATCAAGCAAGTCAATTTTGGAAGGACCTCGCTCTGGAACTAAAAGATCACCCCGCGGTGGTTGGTTATAATATTATAAATGAACCACATCCAGAAACAGCTAAAAATAATAGATATAATGATTTTTGGACGGAAGATTACGAGAAATGGTATGCAAAAGTGGAGGGAACGACAGCGGATTTAAACAGATTTTATCAAAAGGTGATCAATTCCATTCGTGAAGTAGACCAAGAAACACCAGTTATTTTAGATTCAGGTTTATATGCTACTCCATGGGCCTTTAAATACTTAAAGCCAGTAAAGGATAAAAAAACGCTTTACGCATTTCATATGTATGAACCATATGAATTAACGAGTCAAGGTGAAAAGAAAAATAAAGAATATCAATATCCAGGATTAGTAAAAGTAGGAGACTTAGAGAAACCTGTAATGTGGAATAAGCAGGGATTAGAGAAGTTTTTGAAGCCAATCCAACAATGGTCTAAGAAAAATCATGTACCACCTAAAAGAATTATTGCAGAGGAGTTTGGAATTAACCGTACTGTTCCAGGTGCTACCCAATACATGCAAGATCTTATTTCTATCTTTAACCAAAAAGGATGGCATAAATCATTCTATGCATTCCGTGAAGACACATGGACAGGGATGAATTATGAATTGGGAACAGGAAAAATAAAATGGGATGAAGAGGGTAAACCGATGCGTCAAGATAATTCACTCTGGGATGTAATAAAAAAAGATTTACAAACGCGTAAATAGTTTAGAATATTAGGCTTAAGGACTAAATGTAAGCATCTAATTCAAATAGAATTAGATGCTTTTTATTTCGAAAAAAGGTGGAGTTGAATTAAAGATTCCATCTTTTCTTTTGCATAAAGAGTACCAATCAGGTTTATTTACAACGAAAAATAAGCTTTTTAGAGAATAGCTTAGAAAAAAATTGTGGAGGTTCAAACAAATGTGGTCGTAATTGTCTAAACCTTTAAAGAGAAAAAAGTTTTATGAATTTTTTGTGAGATTCCAATCCTTGAATGGTGTAATTTATTTACTTATTTCTGCAATTGGATATATTTCTCTAATTGGATGTAAGTTTAGAATACAGAATTAAAACATAATAGGCTGTTATCGGTGAGTTTGTCGTAAAGTTGTTATTTAATGTGTCATCAAATAACATTTATATACAATAATAAATAAAAAAGAGGAGATACTTATGAAAAAATATAGAGTAATAGACACAACTTAAATAGTATGAATAGTTTAGATTGTAAAAACATGAAGAAGAAAAAAATCCTTAAGAGTACTAAGGAATAATGAGGGAGAAAATATGGGGAATAATTCAAAACATAAAACTAGAAAAATACTTGCAGCTACTGCTACAGTAACTATGCTTGCCACTGGAATGATTTCTTCATCAGATGTCTTTGCGGAGCAAAAGGAGCAGCAAAAAAATTTATCGACATCACTGCAAAGTGAAAAATCGGTTAAATCAGAAAATAGAATATTTACAGTCCCAGGAAAAGGGGATGTTGAGGTACTGAAACAACAGGAAAGAAAAAGTATGGCATTTAGTCCATATGAACCAACTGGTTTATATGCAAAGCCAAATGAACAAATAACGATTAATGTAGAAGGTAATCAAGATATTCAGGTATATATTGGAACGTATTCGTATGATGCTTCTTGGAGAGAAGATTCTAAGATAAAATCATTTACATTAAAACCTGGTGTAAACACAATCCAATCTCCAAATGGGGGGCTGATTTATTTTTATAATAAACAGCAAGGTGGTAGCATTCGAACAACAATTACAACAGGTGGAACGACTACGCCTTTCTTTGAACTAGGAAAGCATACGAAACAAGATTTAATAAACATGCTGGACCAGTATCCTAATGCACATGCAGTAGAGTTAAAAGGAGAACGTGTATTAATTACGGCTAGTCCTGCACGTGTTAAGAAATATTTGTTGGGTTCTAATACAGATCCTGTACAACTCTTAAAAAAGATGGATGAAGCTACTCGAATTCAAGACAAAGTAGCTGGATTATCCGAAGAACAAGTAGATAAACATTATGTTCATTACGTAGAAGAAAATCATTCTCCTGATTATTATATGTATGCAACTTCTTATCGAACCGCATATGTAGGAGATGCAATCCAATACGTGTTAGATATTAATAAATTTATAACAGATGGCTGGGGCCCTTGGCATGAGGCAGGACATTTGAGACAACAATCGCCCTGGAAGTTTTATAATATGACAGAAGTACAAAATAATATATACAGCCTTTCTGTAGAAAAAGCATTTAATCAACCATCCAACTTAGAGAAAAGTGGAATTTATCCAAAAGCATTTCAATATCTAGAGCAAGTGAATAAAAATTATGATGAAATTAGCGATGTTTTTGTAAAGCTTGTTATGCTTTGGCAACTACAGTTAGCGTATGGAGAGGATTTCTATCCTAAATTACATCAATTGTATAGAGACATGCCTTCAAGTGAACTTCCACAAACTGATGAAAATAAAAAACAACTATTTATGATTTCAGCATCAAAAGTAGCCAAACAAAATTTAATTCCTTTCTTTGAGAAGTGGGGATTACGTCCAAATAACGATACAATTCAAAAAGTAGCTGCATTAGGATATCCGATTTTAACAGCAGAGATTTGGAAGGGTACGGATTCTAATCCAATTAAACCAGATATGCCTAATGTAAATAATATTTTAGAAGGAAACCAGTTTGCATGGTCACTAAAAGGAATTAGTGATTTCGAGTTTGCAAAAATCAATTTCAATAAATCAACAGAAGAAATGCAAATTGATTTAAAAGCAGGCGTACCACATCATTATTTTAATGAAACATATGCGAGTATTAAAGTACAAAATGCATCAGGTAAAGTAATGTACAATAAAGACATTTATGGGAACAAACAACAAAATGCTGAATCACAAAAGGTTCCAGTCAAAGTAGGAGATTATATTGAGCTGACACATTTAGAAGGTGTGCATAGAGCTACTTTAACAAATGTAGGCAACAGTAAACAAGAAAGCTTTGGAAAAAAAGTAATATACCAAGTTACAAAGGAAGGTCTGAAGAAAGTTGAAAAAATGCCAGAAGCAACAATTTTAGATGGAAATCAATTTGCATGGTCACTAAAAGGAATTAGTGATTTCGAGTTTGCAAAAATCAATTTCAATAAAACGACAGAAGAAATGCAAATTGATTTAAAGGCAGGCGTACCACATCATTATTTTAATGAAACATATGCGAGTATTAAAGTGCAAAATGCATCAGGTAAAGTAGTATACAATAAAGACATTTATGGGAACAAACAACAAAATGCTGAATCACAAAAGGTTCCAGTCAAAGTAGGAGATTATATTGAGCTGACACATTTAGAAGGTGTGCATAGAGCTACTTTAACAAATGTAGGCAACAGTAAACAAGAAAGCTTTGGAAAAAAAGTAATATACCAAGTTACAAAGGAAGGTCTGAAGAAAGTTGAAAAAATGCCAGAAACAACAGTTTTAGATGGAAATCATTTTGGTTGGTCTTTAAAAGGATATAGTGATAGAGAAATCGCAAAAGTAGATTATAATAGGACAACAGAGAAAATGCAGGTGAATTTAGAAGCAGGCGTACCACATTCTTACTTTAATAATACGTATGCAAGTATTACAGTAAAGAATTCAACCGGTAGTGTTGTATACAATAAGGATATAGTGGGAAATAGTCAACAAACTGCTGAAAGTCAAACCGTGCCGGTAAAAGTGGGAGATTACATTGAGTTGACCCATATAGAAGGGGAAGCAGTAAAGGAAAAGACACGCGCTACACTTATTAACTTTGAGAATAATAAACAAGAATATATAGGCAAAAAAAGAATCTATCAAGTTACTTCAACGGGATTAAACAAAATAGATTAATATGAAGAACATTCTAATTATTAGTTAGATGCAAATAGTCGTTCATTATGAACGGCTATTTGGCTTTTATTTAACAATACGCTCTCTTTTTTATATACTCTCGTTGCCATCAAATGCTACATTTTTTTATAAATATGTTTTTGAATTAATAAATGTTTAAGTGCAATAGATTTGAGAAAAAAGAAACAGAATAGTAGGGTATTTGTTGATAAATCCTCTCAAATATTACAATGTTTTACATATTTGATATGATGTAAATGAGTTCTATGTATATTAAGGGAGGAATGGGAATGAAAAGGTTTATAACACGTGCAAGAGGTAATACAGTCTCAAAAAATTTAGTTTTAATGGTGTTGTCGATGGTTTTAATGATATTTATGATTACACCATCCAATGATGTATCTGCAGCCAACCTATCAAAAGCAGCTACATTAAAAGGCGTGAATTTATTTAATGGAAGTTGGACAGTTGCTATACAGGCAGCAAATTTACAATATGTTTCTGCTGAGCCTTTGGGAAATGTAACAGCAAATCGTAATGCAGTTAATGAATGGGAGAAATTCGAATTAATTCCGACTGGAGAATTATATACGTACGCTTTAAAAGCCAAAAGTAATGGGAAATATGTTTCGTTTGAGCCAAATGGTAGAGTAGTAGCAGATCGTACATCAATTGGGGCATGGGAAAAGTTTATCTTATATAATGGTGGAGACAATAGGATATATGTATTACAAGCACTCAGTAATGGCAGGTATATATCAGCAAATGGTGGTAGAGAATTAACAGCTACTAGTTATGTAGCTGGAAGCTGGGAACGATTTGTTATTGTATACTTCTAAACTTTAAAGTGTTATATGTCTAAATGATAATGGCATGTTTAGTATGTATGAATGCCTAATACAATAAAGTGTTAAGTATTTAATACAAGTGTATATTAATGTGTAAAGGGCTGCAGGTAATTAGCAGTCCTTTTTGTATGGACTTACTGAGGTTATAATGAGAAGAAAAAGAACCCTATAGGGTTCTTTTTCAAGGCATATTAACAGTAAGGAGAATCATGAAATGCTACTTCAAATCTTTATTAGGGGAAAGATTTTGAAAAAGCTTAACATACATCCATTTTTACATATATGTAATATATAGTAAATTGATAATATTTATACTTACTATTACTAATATTCAATTAATATAGTTAACACTATTTATATGATGTTAAATGGCGCTTAGTACAGTATACATTTAGAAATCTAATAGTAGATTTCATTTGTTAAAAAAGGTAATAAATATATTATTTCACATTAAACTATAGGCATATCGAAATAGGTGAAAAAGCTTGAGTAACGTGATTAAATTGCCTTTAAAGATGAGGTTTAGATTAGAGGGCTAATTGGATCTTACTGAAAAGGAAAAATGTTTTTTAGATGAAAAGAAGAAAAGACACCTTTTGGGTGTCTTTTCTTTAGGCAAACAGTTCACATATTGCTGAATTAGATATGAAACCAAAATTCGACTATGAAGTAAATTTTAACATAATCTGAACAGAAAAAAATATGTAATAATCCATTTTTAGTTTTTAATTATTTTATGAAATATAGAGCAGCAACGTAAATAAAAAGGGCATGCAGTCGTATCTGCAGCCCTTATTAGGAGGAATTCAAGACACCATTAGGACACGTATTGGTAAACAGGTCCAAAAATAGTATATGTGAAAAGAAAAAGTCCTATACCAACAGTAGACAGGATCTTATCTTTTTTACATTTTCAAAAATGAAATTCCGTCCTTTTTGAAATCAGTACAGCACACACTTGGTTCGTAATGAATTTAGAAAAAGTATACTTGAACTACCCCCACTTTCACTTCGTTTAGAAGTGAGGGATTCCTAAGTAAAGAGTTCTATCGAACTCTAATTGATTAGGCTAACCCCGCAGTCCTTGCGGTTAGAAGCCTTATCGCTTCATTCTTTAGATTGATACTTGCGTAAATATCCCTATCATGGTGTGTACGACAAGAAGGACAGTCCCATTCACGTAGGTTTAGATTTTTAACGTCTTTATTTTGATATCCACAACAAGAACATAATTGGCTGGAAGCAAATGTTTTCGATACGACAATGACTTGTTTGCCATACCATTTTGCTTTGTATTCTAACATGGATCGAAATTGCGACCAAGATACCTCACTAATTGCTTTTGCTAACTTATGATTCTTTAACATATTGGATATTTGCAAATCCTCTATACCGATAACATCGTGGTTTTTGATGATTTCAGTTGAAATTTTGTCCAAGTAATCTTTTCTAGTATTTGATATGTATTCATGAATTCTAGCTACCTTTACTCGTTGTTTATTCCAGCGAGAAGATCCTTTCATTCTTCTAGAAAGAACACGCTGTGCTTTCGCCAACTTATCTTCTAATGATCGGAAAAACTTCGGATTTTCATAGTGTGTTCCATCTGACAAAATAGCGAAATCTTTTAGTCCTACATCTATTCCAATGTAAGAATGTGTTTTCGGAAGTTGTTGTACTTCTGTTTCAACTAATAGTGACACAAAATATCTACCAGAAGTGTTCCGTCTAACTGTAGCATTTACAATACGCCCCTCTACTTCGCGACTTTTGGCAAATCGAACAAGGCCTAGTTTTGGCAACTTTATTTTGTTCCCTACAACGGTGATGTTTTCATTTGTTTGTTTTGTGGTATAAGATTGTACGTTGTTCTTCTTAGATTTAAAGCGCGGTGCGCTGTTTTGTTTTTTGAAAAAGCGTGTATACGCATCCGCAAGGTTGCGAACAGACGACTGCATCGCAATACTATCCACTTCTTTTAGCCAAACAAGCTCTTTCTTCATGGCAGGTAGTTTGGCAGAGCATGTACCATAGGTCAAGCCTTTTCCTGTCTCTTTGTATGCTTGATCCCATAAGGATAGGAAATGATTGAATACAAAGCGAGAACACCCAATCGTTTTGTTGATTAGAATTGCTTGTGCCTGATTTGGATAGATACGAAACTTATAGGCTTTATTCATCATTATTTGATTCACCTCCATTTCGGTATATGACTATTATACACCAAACGTACATTCGATAGGTAGTGGAGTAACACTTTCTGTATGTCGAACAATTAAGATGGCTTCCTGCCACCCCTTGTTTGAAGCCAATTCATCTCCCACCTTACTCACTGGGCTGTGCCCCTACACGCTCCTTGAGGAAGGAGTCTTCTTGGCTAAAATGATAAAAATGGCAGACAACTATTTTGTTGCCTGCCGGTGCTAGTGGGTTGAATGAGTTAGTCAATTCAATAAATTGTGCTATCCCATTACCAGAAGAGTGAAGCCGCTAGTTCAAACGGCTTAGACATAGTTTGCCTAATAAAGAAAAAATTATAAGTCGAGATTTTGTTTGCTCTATATGAAAAGATAAATAGATATTCATCAGACAAGGATAATTTAGCATATCTTGAATAGGGTGTAGGAACTAATTAAGGAAAAGGAATTTTGTTTAGGAAGGGACTGACTCAGGAGTGGGACTTTCGGACAGGGTTTGGGGAGCGATGATTGCCTTTGGCATTGCGACTAATATCGTTGCTTGTATGATGGCAGTATACATTCAAAAATATGAGCTAATGATAAATCATCTTACAAATATTTTATTTTTAATAATTATCTCTTTAACGTTTATTAAGATGAAAATTAACAAATGGGTGGCTTTAGGATTTACATTTGTTGTAATAGAGAAAGGTATTAAGGCGGGATATGACTTCTACACACATGATTATTATGGTGTCAGTTGGAGTTTAGCTATCATTGTCTATTGCATATACGAGATGGAAAAGTATCATATTGAAATAAATGAATAGCCTCAACAATAAGGTGTTAGTAGGCGTGATTCTTTAAAAATACTATAAAAAAGACACTACAAGAGTGTCTTTTTTTTGAAAATACTCTATAATTAACTTTGGGGAAGGTAATGTTAGAGTATTCGTTTAGCATTATCTTTATATTTGATAAACCATGAAATCGAAAGATTTTGTGGTTTATTTTATGAACAATAGACATTACAGTATTGGCAGTGAGCTATTGATCATTATAAGCATTAAGAGAGAAGGGATTAAAAGTCTAACATCGAATAACAGTTCCGGAATATAGTGTTGCGAAATGATCTCCCATATCCCAAACGGTACTTGCCTGTATATAGCCCTTAAAGCCTTCTGAAGAATAATAAATCTCTTTTGGTATACTTTCTTTAGTTTGGAAATGTGCTTTAGAGTACTTTACATAATGATTTTTAATAACTTTTGATTCGGGAACAATAGTGTTTTTTTGTTCCAATGCTGGCCTAGCACTAGAAGGTGGTATGAATTTTACATTGTCTTGGTAATTAGGATCTAAGGTGTCAGCTTGTACACTGTGCGACGAAACAAAGGTACTTAAACTACTTCCCGCGATTAAAGTTGCAAATGCTAACTTTGAGAATTTTGTTAATCTACTCATTCTATAATCTCCTTTTTATTATTTTGTAAGATATCTCCTTACACCTCACAGTCTATATCCACTACAAAAGGGTGTACATACATATTGATAGACAAAATTCTACAAAATACCCCATGTTTTAGGGGTTGTGTATAATAATCCAATGTTTAATAATTTATCAGAAGTAAAAAAATAGGTGTTATATAAAAGAAAATGAATAATTTATGCAGGGAATGTATATATAATTATTGTTTAAATATTCTAAAATGAGTTGATAAAGATGTGGAATTGTTTTTTAGAAAATAATTGATTGTTGTCGAATGTACTTATAATTTAACGTATTTCCCGAAAGAATTCTCCTTCCTCAAGCGTGTGAAGAACATAGCACGACGATAGGTGAGAGATGAATTTTGGTTTGGTGGAGCCAAAAGGCTTTGCTTTTTATTTTTCCAATGTTGATATGTATTTATTGTAGCTAGGTACATAGAGCTAAAAATAAGATATTCTTGTGAACTCAAAAAGCCAAAATTCCTTAACTTAGGAATTTTGGCTTTGACGTTATATCATGGAATTGCAATTGGAATGGCATCTGGCATATCTACTGCACCAGAGTTATAATTTCTTCAGCTCTTTAAATTAGAAACTGGTACTTGATTTGCGTAGTTAAATTATTGCCTTTTAAAAGAACGGAAAGAGTTTTTTCGAGTTAGCACCTTTTACATGATAAATATTGAAGAGGAAAAAACCCACTTAGAAAGACTTTTGAGCAGAAAAATAGACTAGTCTATTTTAATTTCTAATGGTCCCAGTATCTTTTATTTTGACGTGCGTCTTTACATTTATTTTAGCCTCTGCTAACGCTTGCAACCAATCTCCTTTTACTTTTTTCCATTCTTTATATTGAAAAGCTCTAGCATATAGGGATAATCCGATTGGATCAATTTTATTCTGCTGTATTTCATTTAATATATTTTGTAAATTATTATTAATTTCTTTTTGAATAGCACTTTTTAAATGATATATATTTTTTTTATTATCATAGTACCCCTTAATTAAATTCGGATTGGTTTTTTCTATTAAAGCTACATTAGCATATATATCGAGATTAAATACAAACTTTCCGTTTTGAAAAGTAACATCTACTTTCCTTGTCGCGTTCTGTACGAAGATAGAAGTATTTGTTTTTTTGTTGGAATTTTTAGGAGGCAGTGCAAGGTGTAGTATCATTCGCCCGTTACTTTTTGACTTATTTAAAAGATTGAAAAATTTAACATCTTTTTTAGGGATATAAGTTAAATATTTCCCTTTTCGATTTAAAAATGCAATTCCTACTGTGTCGATTTCATTCTTTGTTTTTTTGATAATTGGAACAGTTTGCGTCATTCCATCTTCATTTTGTTCTCTCATTAATTGCTGAATTGTAGAAGAGACGGATTGGTTATTTTGAATTGAGGATTCGATTACACCATTTATATAAGATGATAGTGATGGTTTACTAGGCTTATAAATTTTAAAAATTTCTTCTGCAGGCCCATCTACAAGTACTACTTTAGCATTAATGGTAGCGTAAGGATCACGGTAAGAAGAATCAAGCTCCTGTAACCAATTTGCTTCTTGCGCTAATTTTTTCCCAATTAAAATGATTTCAGCTTTGGAAGCTGTCATAAAGCCCGTTAACTTCGTATCTATCTTACTGAATCCAGTATATACAGTTGATGCTTTTGTCCAATGTTCTATAGTACTTTGTTGCTGCTTATGATGAAAGAGTGGTATACTTGTTCCAACTTTTATGTCTCCATTAGCGGTTCTATCCAAGCCAATTAACAGGATTAATGAAACCTTCTCAAGAGGAATTCTTTGACTACAACCAATTATATATACACAACAAATTAAAACCCATATCCATTTTCGAATCAAAGTTGTTTCCTCCTAGTAACCCAAGTAAAAAGAATACTGTAAACGAAAAAAATAATTGGTAATAGAATAAAGAAAATGACATTTAAGATATCCATAAGAGAATATATAAACAAATATTGATCCACATCGGGATTTAGGAAAATAAATAGACCAACTATAAATAACATAAAAGCAAGTAGCGCCCAATTACGGACGTTTTTTTGAAGTGAAATGGTCACAGATTCAAAACTGAAAAATAAATACGGATATATTGTAGTGGAAAATACAATCAAGTAGTAAGCGATATATATAATTTCTAATCTTTCCATGAAAGAAAAACGAACCCCTTTTAACAGATGAAATACTGGCCAGATTACGTCTTTTATCCCCTCTGGACTAAAGTATATATAAGAAAGAATAGTCACATATAGATAGAAAAGCATAGTTCCAGTATTCGCTATTAGTAGCCCTTTTATGGCTTTTTGTTTTTTTTGTAAGAACGGGTATATATAATATGCAATTTCTAAGCCAGCATAAGGTGTAATGGTTTCTTTTGTTGCCTTTATAATAGGGTATAATCCATCTTTAAAAATAGGTAGTAGGTGTAAAGGGTTGTAGTTAGTCTTTAGTGAAAAAAGAAGAAATAGTGGCATCCAAGTAGTGAAGAAGAAAACAAGCATAGAATAACTAGTAAGAGCCCTTAACCCACTCAGAGCTAAAATAATAAAAGGTAATAGTAATAATATGGTGATTTGATAAGCAGGAGTGGAAGGGAATATCCAAACTTTTACAATATCAGTTGCCTTTAGTAAAGTATTAAAGCCAGCAAAAAATAGATAACAGGCATATAAAAGAAAAAGAATCGTCCCTAGCCATTTACCAAAGTATGTTTTTAAGATTTGCGAGAAATTTTTGTTGGGATTTTTTTGTAACATTAATATAATAAATACACCGATTATAGAAGTAACCATCCATCCAAGAATGATTGAAATCCAGCCATCTGTACCAGCAGTAGTAGCAAGTGGGCTTGGCATAATTAACATACCAGATGCAAGTTGCAGCGAATGGATGAAAATAATAAATTCGAATAAAGTTATATTTTTGAATTTAAGATTCCCCATGCGGACCACCTTCTTTTTTCTTTTCTTGTTTCGGCTGTCCAGTACTCGAGCGGGTGGTAATCATCGAAATAGGAAACCTTACAAAAGAATCTTTTAACTCTTGAAGCCGAAATGGCGCGATTGGCAATCCGTATGGTGAACCATAGGAAGTCAGTGAAACAAAATGAGCAAATAAGAGCATTAATCCACTAACAATACCTACAACCCCATAAAAGTATGCCAATAACATCATTGGAAAACGAATAAGGCGTATAGAACTTGATAAATCATAATTAGAAACAATAAATGATGCAATGGCTGTAATAGATACGATAATAACCATAACGTTACTCACAAGTCCAGCTTGAACAGCCGCCTGTCCAATTACAATCCCTCCAACAATACCAATAGTTTGTCCAATAGGTTGTGGTAAGCGAATACCAGCTTCACGTAGCATTTCCAGTGTAATTTCCATTATAAAAGCTTCCAATAAGGGAGAGAAGGGGACCTTAACTCTTGACGTTGCAATAGAAGTGTATAAATCTATAGGAATGATCTCAAAGTGAAAGGATACTATAGCAATATAAAATGCGGGTAAAAAAATAGCTATAATAAATCCTGCAAATCGTAATAAGCGAAAAAAAGATGCAATGAGCCAATGAATATTATAGTCATCTGGGGTTTGAAAAAATCCAATCAAATTCATAGGAACAACCATAGCACCAGGGGATCTATCCATTAACACTGCTACTTTCCCATCAAGTATATGGTTTGAAATGGCGTCTGGACGTTCGCTTAAATAAGCCTGTGGAAAAGGAGTCCAATTTTGATCTTTTGTATAATTAGATAGCTCTCCAATACTTAATACCGCATCTGTTTTGATTTTGCAGATTCTAGTTTCTATTTCTTGGACTACATCTGCGTTTGCTACATCACCTAAGTAAATTAAATAGACTAAAGAAGTGGCTCGTTCTCCAATCGTCAGCTTTTTGATTTTTAACTCTGTAGAAGGAATATATCGACGAATTAGGCCTATATTTTTTGTGACATTCTCAATAAAACCATCATGTGAGCCTTTAATAGTAACTTCTGAAATTGGTTCTTGAATGGCTCTCTCTGCCCAGCCTTTTGTATTTATTAGAAGTGACCGATTTTCTCCTTCCATAAACAGTACACATTGACCCTCAAGTAATCCTTCTTTAATTTCATTCCATGTATATACGATTTTTGTATGAGTAGCAATAATATTAGAATTAAAAATTTGACTGTCTTCATTTACTTCTTGTAATAATGGTGTAACAACATTGGCTTTTAATGCAACACCATCTGTAAGGCCTTCAAAATAATAAAGTAAAATATTCGTGTTTGTTTTTAATTGCAAAGGATGTTCAATCAAATCTGCACTAATATCAAAGATATTATCTAGTGTATTTTTAAGTTGTTTTAGGTTATTTGTTTCGATCTTTTCAATGGTTTTATATGTCTTAGTTTCTAAGGTCTCTTCATTTAAGGACAAAATTGACACCTCTTTAATATATACCGATTAGTTGTAGTTATTATTTTTATATAATTGAATTTTATTCATTATTTTAATCGAATTGGATGTAAGAATTGATAAATTTGATGTGCTATATTATTAATTCAATAATTGAGAGGAAAAAAGTAGAGGTAATTTGTGTGAAAATCTAAGTTTCAAGATAGAATTAAAATTTCAATGATTATAACAAAAAAGAACCATTGATAGGCTCTTTTTCATAGTTGGTAAATATGTTATCAACAATAGATGGCGATTAAGGTAGTAATTTAGATGCCTTTAAGTTAATCATCTGAATTTTGTAGGAAGAATTCTTTTTCCATACCTTAATGCTCAATGAAAAAGGATATTTCATTTATTTGGGTGTTCTAGTGTATTTGAATCTTGCGCACTAACAAATTTTGTTTAGGGACAAAATGTATTTTCTTAATAATCAGAAAAATAACGCGGCAAAATTCTTATTAATTATTTTGGTAGGTATCAAATATTCCTTTGGCCTTATTTTCATGATATTACCGTACGCTTATATGTTTCTAAGGGAAAGAAATACTTTCATTTTTATGACCATCTATTGTTTGATTAAGATGGTAACACGAAATAGAAGCGTTTACAACCAGAAAATAAAGAAAAAACATTAAAATAAGACTTTTTTCGACAATTATTTTATGTTTATATTTCATTTTATTATAGGAAAAGGCGGGGAAAGCGGACCTTTTCCTATAAAATGTTTTGTTGGAATTAGAAATAACTAAAAAAGTAATATTAGCTTAAAATTAAAATGAAATTCAATGATAAGATTATAATTGAATTTTTAAACCTCAGGTGTATTGAAAGTATGGTCAAATTTTAATCCACTTTGCGTTTCTTCCCTTTGTAACTAGCTTAATATGGCCAAACACTTGCAAGGAATTTAAAGCCTTACTGATTGTACTTTCTGCAATGTCTGGATAAGTGTTACGAATACTCTCCTTAGTAAAAGGTTGTTTTTGTTTAAGTATAAAATCTTGAATTCTCTCAACTTTAGTATGTTTACATATAGAATCTAGAACTGTGTTATGAAGATCTTTGTAAGCCTCTAATATAATTGTTAAAAACGTTTTTAACCAAAAGCTATTATTATGTTCCTCGCAGTACCAATTGACCGAAGATTTATAAATCGAATTGTAATAATCAGATTCGTTTTTCTTAATATATTTATCCAAACATACATATTTTACAAATGTATGTCCACTCTTAATTAACAGCAATTGCATTAACATAAATGCCAGCCTGTTATTACCTTGATTGAAAGGGACTATGCAATAAAAATTTAATATAAAACGAGCTATTAATAAAAGTGAATGTAGCCCCTTACTAGTATTTAATGAGTTGTATTGATCACATAATTGCTCCATAAACTGTGGAATGAGTTCATGCGGAAGAATGCGGTAACTATTCAAGTGCATTCCATGCTCAGGAATACCTGGAATAATAAAAGGTTTTTCACGCCATTTGGCACTGTCAGAGGTAAGGTAATGTATTAGTTGAAAATGTAATTCCTGTATAGTTGCTGGATTAATTGATAAAGTACAGGAGTTTTTATGTACAAAAGAAAGTGTTTGATAATAACAAAAAATAGCATCTTCAGAAATATTTTGAGGTACTATATCATCTAAAATAAGTTCTTTTAATCTTTTATTAGGAACTTTTATATCCTCATAAATAGTTGTGAAATTTTTTATGTAATGTAGTGGTATAGTTTTTTCTAAACTATTAAATATGTCAGGGTTTTGTTCCTGATAAGCAGCTAATTTTCCTTTGAATTCGCTAATTTCACTTATTAAATTGATTAACCTCCTTTTTAATTCAATATTTTTGTACTTATCATCAAAAAAGTCTCTCATTTTTGTTCCTCCTGTAACCCCTTAACAAGTTGTTGCATATATCTTTCCATTCTAAAGGTATGCTACGACATCATTGTAAAATAAAGATATTTTCGGTCTGATTTTGAATATATACCAGAATCTATATTTTTATTTAACAATTAAAATATGGAAATTATAAAGAAGAATCGTTAGGATTCAATTTTAATAGGCATAATCCTAACATCAAATGCACAAATGTACAATAAAAAAATAAAAAAAATAAAACTATCGACTCTTTTGAAATATTATCTAAAAGAGTTTTAAGAAATTGTAGGTATAGATGTGCTTTGGTTTAGGAGTAAATAATAAAGCGGTAATAGAGTTTTCATAGGTAATTAAAAAGTAGATAGACTATTAATTTGTGACAATTACGTGCCTAATCTATCATATGCTTTTATGAGAATTTTAAAATTAAATCCTAACGAGCTGAATTTTCTATATTTAGCATAAATATTAGGGAGGCGTGCTGATGAAATGTATCATTTTATATAGAAATATGTAACGTTTAACACTCGTATTGTAAAATATTTTGACATACGTTAATTTAAATATTAGGTACAGGAACATTTAATAAAAACTCAGTACTAAAGTACCCTTTAAACGTTTCACCCTAAGAACGTTTCTCAAGCACACTGAAGTTTACCCGTTGTTTCTGTGCCTTATTAGATAAAAATAATATAATAAATTTTTAGAATATGATAATGAAAAATGGGTTTTCAAATCTTTTCTCCTTAAATATTAACAATCTCTTGATAATCTGCTTAAAGTAAGAAAATGCAGTTAAGCTAGATACCTTAAGTCATTTTATAAGTAATTAAGCGTTAGATTGAATTAGTAAGAATATTATATGTGTTTGCTAAATGGCTTGTTTTAATTGTTCTGTTACTATTAATTTATGAATTTTAACATTTAGAAGCTAGTCAACATATAGGTTATATTGATTATGTGGGTTTTAACCTCAAGTGTATATGTTTAAGGTTAAGGGATTTGTGAGTGTTATAAAAGAAGTGAAAGTCTGGAAGTAACGGATATAATCGGTTTCTTCCAGACTTTTTTTGCTTTTTTGTAATATAAAAAAATTATTTTTCCTACATGATTTAATTATCTGTTTTAATATTTGGATTTTTTGTGAAATCAAACGAAGTTTTTATTCTTTTTTTAAAACATAATGTTACAAAATAGACTTATTGTATTTATTTTATTTTTATATGAGATTAAAAATAATAATAAACGTACCAATGTATGAGAGGTATTAGTATATTTATTAGTAATTTGTTCGTTTATCTCTATATTGCTATTATATTAGCGATAACAATAATATATTGGGGGGACAAGAATGAATTTGAAATTTACATCTAAATTGGAAAGATTAAGAAAAAGTAAAAAAGGAATTGGTGCTTGTGTTTTAGCTGCAGGGGTAACGGCTATTACTATGATTCCTCAAAGTGCTTATGCACATGGATTTGTTGAAAAGCCAAGTAGCCGTGCTGCTTTATGTAGTCAGAATTATGGAGCATTGAATTTAAATTGTGGAAATATAATGTACGAACCTCAAAGCCTAGAAGCACCTAAAGGATTCCCAGATGGGGGACCGATTGATGGAAAAATCGCTTCGGCAGGAGGACTGTTTGGAGGAATTCTTGACCAACAAACATCAAATCGCTGGTTCAAAAACACGATTAAGGGTGGAGCAAATACCTTTACATGGAAATATACAGCTGCACATCCTACAAGTAAATGGCATTATTACATTACAAAAAAGGGATGGGATCCTAATAAACCATTAACACGTGCTGAATTAGAACCAATTGGAACTGTGAAACATGATGGTTCTGCCGCATCAAATAATTTAACACATACAATTAATGTACCAACTGATCGCAATGGTTATCATGTTATTTTAGCTGTATGGGATGTAGCAGATACGTCAAATGCGTTTTATAATGTAATTGATGTAAATCTAGTAAATAATGAAACTCCCGATACAGTAGCTCCAAGTCAACCAACTGAATTAAATGCCTCTAAAGTTTCTGCCAATAGTGTTGAAATAACATGGAAGGCCTCTACTGATAATATAGGTGTAAAAGAATATCAAGTGTTACGTAATGGCGAAGTAATTGATACGGTACCAGGTACAACTTTTATTGATAAAAAACTAAAAGCAAATACGGAATATACCTATACAATAAAGGCATTAGACTCTGCTGGAAACATATCAAAAGAAAGTGAAAAACTAAAGGTTAAGACAACACATGCAATCCCAGATATAGAGGCTCCAACTCAACCAAAAGGATTACATAGTATGGGTACAACAGCGACAACTGTTGATTTGATGTGGAGTCCGTCTGAAGATAATGTAGGTGTTGACCATTATATTGTATATAGAGAAAGCGCTGGGGTTATGAATAAAATTGGGACAGCGGCTAATACATCCTTTATGGATAAAGATTTGAAGGCTAATACATCGTATAAATATGTAGTGACGGCGGTTGATTTAGCTGGAAATGAATCTAGTAGAAGTGATGTTTTGACTGTAACAACAAAGTCAGAGGATTCCACATATGAAAAATGGGATGCAAGAAAAGCATATACTAAAGGCGATAGAGTAGTACATGAGGGAAAAGTGTATGAAGCAGTTCAAGATCATCAAGGAAATGGCGACTCAAATTGGATTTTTGCCTTATCGCTTTGGAAGCCAGTTTTGAATAAGTGACAGGTGGGAAAAGGTAGTTAACATTTTTGGGTTTTCTTTTAAAAATTAAAGGCTGTTCCAAATATGAATTATCTTATGATTTAAATGTTGAACTACTCACCACTTAACGTCCTAACGGACTGTTTGAAGTGAGAGATTCCTGCGAACACCGATGTATCCATCAGTTATCTTAGCAGGCTCTACCCGCAGTCCCTACGGTGAGAACATAAGTATCTTGTACGCTGACTCACCACACTCCCTACTTTAGCTTGGTTTTCGCGATTTTGAGAAGCGTGGGGCGATAGAACGTTGAAGATTTT
This sequence comes from Bacillus cereus group sp. BfR-BA-01356, assembly GCF_022663635.1. Lineage (NCBI taxonomy): Bacteria > Bacillati > Bacillota > Bacilli > Caryophanales > Bacillaceae > Bacillus > Bacillus cereus group sp. BfR-BA-01356. The sequence goes on from NZ_JAKUFX010000035.1 coordinate 26,896, forward strand.
ACGGTTGCAACGTTTTTCTGCAACCAACCTCATATCTTCAGTTTTCGAAGAGCAATCTGTACAAGTAAATGATAGCAAATATGTTGGCTTATGCCAACCGACATTCATCTCCCACCTAAAATTGGTGTTTCACACCTTCACATTTTTGAGGAAGGAGTCTTCTGTCGGAAAACGATAAATCAATAAGATTTAAACCCCATCCTAATGTTTACGAAATGAAATTAAAAAAGAATCCCAATGGAATTTCATTGGGATTCTTTATTTTCTAATTTGTAATAGCGTATATTTTCACTGTGAATTTGTTAGTGGCACCCATTGGACTTGCAATATAATATTTAGTATTTGTGTAAGCTTCAGTCCTAGATCCATGTGAAATGTTTTTCCAACGAGTAGAATCTATTCCTAGGGAAACATCAATCATTACATTGAAAGAGATAGTAGAAGAATAATCTTTTTCTGAAGGCTCAATAACCCATTTTAATTCTTTGGTACCTACAGGTAAACTATCAATTTTAAAGTTTTGACTGGATCGATTTTGTTGCCCGGATAAAGGACTAGATTCAGATGATATTTGCGAAATTAATATTTCTTTTTCATTAGAATGTATACCATTTAATTTAATGATACTATCAATTAAACCTGGACCAGGAAAATCAGCTGCGATGATACCAGAATGTTTAATTATGCCTTGTTGTAAGAGTTTGGTCCCAAGTGTATTCATTCCCCCATAGTATACTTGTCCGTTTCTATCGCGAGGGAAATCACTCCATGCATTTGTGGAATTCGTTTGAATCAATTTAGGACTACTATCAGTATTTCTGCTCTCTTTTCCGCTTGCAATAAACCAAGGATATACATTATTTAAAAATACCGCTACGCCCCCCGTACCACTAAAATGGTTGAGATAAATTTTTCCATTATTAAAATTAGTATTTGCATTTTGTAGATGGGTTTTTATCTCACTCCATTTTGCATATATTTCGTCTGGTCCGCTTCCAATTTCAAACTTATCTTGTATATTCAAACCTTCGTAATCAATACCGTACAATTGAGTGGATGTAAAGTTTTGTAAGATTACAATTTTCCCGCGGGTATCTCCTAAAGCAGGGGTATTTCTATCTGAAGTTGGTACGGAATTAGGATTCCAAAAATATGAAGCATTAACGTTTTTATATTTTAAAAATATCTCCTCAAATGATAGAGAGCCGCTTTCAGGAGTAGTTTCTTCTTTTAGGCGCATTAATATTGTTTCTGTTGGATGATCTTTTAAAAATTGAATTGTCTCTTTTAATACATCTTCAAACATAGCTTTTTGATTTACAATGCCATGATACATTGCAAAAGAATCTTTTACACGTTTAACACGCATATCTACATATCGGATTCCAGAATTTAATTGTTGGGATAGACTCATAGTTTGATTTCTTGTCAAATTTTCATCAAGAAAGCTTACTCCATGTAAAGCCATAGTACCATGAGTCCCTGGAATAGATATTTCACTTAATTTTGTAGAATCTTCTATTTTTGACATCCACGCTGGATTTTGATATCCTATATTGGATTCATAGGAATAACCTGAATGACTATCAGCTAAAATAGTAGATGGTGTACTTAAACTTGCTAGTGTAATACAAGTAAGGATGCTAATTTTAATGAAATTTCTCATTTTTATTTTCTTCATTTGATCTCTCCTGATATTTAAATAATCGCTAGATGATTTTTTACTATATTTATTGTTTTTCATTCTTAAGGTAATAAATTTTTGGAGTTGATAATAATTAAAAATAGGGGGAGTAAGTTATTTGAGACTTTAAGAATTTGTTTTTATGAATTGTACCTAATAGCCAAACGTATTCTTGAAAAATCGAAATATAGCCTCCAAAAACCAACCGTTGCTCGTATTGTATACAAACAAAACAGAAGCCTTAAAAAAGACTTCTATTTTGTGACATATAATGAATGATAAGGTGGTAAACAAATCAAGATAATGTGACTGAGTGGTAAAAATTTATTAATAGCTGTTTTAGAATCTCTTATAACAATGCTAATAAAAATTGGGAAATCCTACTCATTAAAACTTAGACTAACTACAGTTGCGATTGATTGGGCTGCATGTTCCCAGCTTCCGTCTATAACTTTACCAATCTGCTGACCAAGTGTATTTAAATCATTTGGATTAACTGGAATTCCATTATACGCAGCAAGAATTGATAAAAGTGGAGCAGCAAATGGTGTCCAACCACCTCTATCAATATTAAATACAGGTTTATCTAGTACCTTTCCATCTTGTACGGTAAACTCATAATAAAATTGATCATCTGGACGAAAACTTAAATGATGAGAAATTTGCCCCTTAACATATTTTTTTCCTGCACCTAGATTTACTACTTCTATTTCTTTCACATTAAATTCATGCTCAAATACTTTGATTTTTTTGACTTCTGGACCGTTTAAGGCAGCTTGAACGGCTGTTTCCAAATTATTTTGTGCAAAAGGTTGAATACTCATTTGTGCCTCTTTTTGTTGAATAGGAACCTCTTTTTCTGCAGCAAACACCGAGGTAGTAGGTATTGCACCTGTAGCTAATGTAGCTGCAAGGGCTGTTGTCATGATGCTTTTTCTTTTCATCTTCATAGTTTTCCTTCCTCTCTTAAAGTTATGATATATAATCTTTTAAAGATTGACACGGTACAATTTTTATTCATAATGTACGTAAAAGTCAGTTTAAGAATAATGTGAAATCGTGTCAGAAAATTAAAGTTAATTATATATGTATTTAAGATGATATCTATCTACACATATTTTTTCAATTTTTAGATAAATGTAATGGTAATGACTTCTTAAGAATTAATTTAGCACCTTGTTTATCTAGAAAAAAACTATAAAATACATTTAGTTCATAGTAAAAGTAATATATTTGATATCAAGTGCCTTACATAATGCGATAAAATTTCACAATTTTTTATTATTATATACAGAAAAAGGTAACGAAACATAAGTAATATGTAATACTTGTTATAGGTGTGAATTATGCGAATATACTTATTGTAACAGCTAAGATGTTAGATAATATTTTGCTTAAAAACATTACTTATTGGTTATCCAGTTAAATATGAAAATGTAATGCTTGTTTCAGCATTAAATAATTTAACAGTGGATCCATCTTTTATGGAATGGCAGTGTTGGAAGTACTTAGGTATTATCAATAAGAACCCAATTTAAAATTCTCTTGGATGCAAGAGAATTTTTTTATTAGGAATAGTAAGGGGGAGGGAAGGTGCATTACATATGGGAAAAGGTAGAAGTAATAATGCTGGTAAAAAGCAACAAATTTTTGATGATTCATCTAATTTTGCTAAACAAAGCCAGCCGACAGAAAAGAAGAAGAAATAAGAACAGGAGCTCTCTTGATAAAGGGAGCTCCTGTTAAAAGTATCCAGAACAACATATCGATGAATTAACCCAATAGTCTTAAAAACAAGGTTTAAATTTTTAAGAATGGCATTTAATTTAATATTATTTTCCCGCTTTTTTATACTAATTGACGCGTTAAATTCATTTGAAATGCTCCCTTAATGACGTTGGGCGTGACCTCAATTAAAATTTTTTAAATCTAATGGGACTAACCATTAAGAGAGCCAGAATTAATGTAATCCATGCATTGCTATATGAAAACAATCCCATAACAGCCAATGATAATCCTGCAGCTGGAATAGGTAATCCCTTAAAATATCCAATAGTTGGTTTAATACTAAATTTAGCTAATCTTAAAGCACCCATTGTTGGGAAAAGGATAAATGCCAAAGAAGTTAAAATAGAAGGTGTTGCTATCGTATGAAATAAAAGCGCAGGAGCAACGCCGAAACTAACAATATCAGCTAAGGAATACAATTCTACGCCAAACTCACTGTTTACTTTTAATTTTCTCGCAATTCTTCCATTAAGAAAATCTAAAACAGCTGAAAAGAAAATGAAAATGGAGGCTACTCCCAAATATTCACTCATATTCAAGGTGATTGAGAAAACACCGCACAATAAATTTCCAATCGTAAATAAATTCGGTATAACTTTTACAAGCTGATTAAACAAGTTTGCAAACGAACTGGTTAACACACATACGAAATAGATATAAAATATCGCAAAAAAAACAGAATTAATCAAATAGAAAAGACACGTAAATTATTAAAGGCTTAATGGATAGTGGAACCATGCAGAGTAGATTGGGGGCATACTAGCTATTCAAGTTTCTCCTATTCAATAATGAGATAATAAAATTTCACGTACCTTATGTAAAAATAAAGAAGAAATTTAAGCAATAGGGGATTTTAATAAAGAATGACCTTTGAATTATTTAATGTTAATATATAAAAATTATATTGATATAAATATATTTACTAGTTAAAAATGTAGATTAAATTTGATGTGGTTAAAGGTGAAAATTTCGATTTTACTTTACTTGAAACAAAATTGCTGAAAACTTTTAAAGAAGTGGATAATGTAGCAATAGTCGAAAAGGTCGAAGATAAACTTTTTGAAAGAGATGATGTGCGAACCCATTTAGCGGAAATTACTATCAATGTTACAGGAAAGAATATTGGATATAGATCAGTTTCAGCTAGTATATTTTTTGTTCTAGACAGTCTATCAATAAAGCTATTCAATATTAATATTAGTGTACATTAAGTATCCAAAATGGATGTTTTTAATTTGTTAAAAGTTAAAAAGAAATTCCGCATTGAACCAGTGAACATTCTAATTAGACAAGCATATGATGAATTCATGGGACGAATTATCATATGAGATGAAACTTTGGAGCACCATATTTATTTGTTGAAGGGTACCCTTTTTTTGCACTTTTTAATAAGGACAGGCATATATTAGAGAATGGGGTAGCCCCACTTCATATATTTGAGCACCTGGAATTGTCAGGTGCTATTTATTTTTTGGAAAAATAAATATTTATATTAAATGATTATATAAATAGATAAAATATAGTTATTTGATTCAGATTTAAACCAAGGGGTACAAATTCGCTGTGTCGTGAAAAGGATTTGTTTAAACAATGGAAGGCAGATTTACAAGCTGTTGTAGAAGAGAAGAGGGTGAAGAAAAAAGCTAAGAAAAAGAATATGAAGTATAGCATTCCTGGTAATACAGCTGACTTCATGAATGGAAAAGATACTTTTCGTAAAGAGAATGGATGGGTATTGAAGCAAAGTAATTAATAATTTGAGGATAAATGATTTTGATTAAGTGTATAGGAACTATAGTAGGCGCTGTCGTGATTTGGGCTGTGTCTTATTTTTTATTAAGAAAATATAACAAATTAAACAAACACAATGAACGAAAAAATACCTGAGACTATTGCCACAGGTAGACTTGTATAATTAATAAAAGCAATTATATTAATGTACTATTTTTGATGTCCACTAATACTTACCATCAGATTTGGTTCGGTTGCCACACAGACCTCATAAGCAAGAAATTGTACACAATATAAAATAGTAAAATAAATATCTAATCCCTTAACGTACAAGTTTCCTTTTTTGATATGGTGATCCTATGCACATCAAGCTAAGGTTTTTAATTACCCCCAAAGGAAAAATTTATCTCTCTACAGTCATTTATGAAAAATTAATCGAATTTCTTTTTTTAACAGATGATTAATTTTTAAAAAATATACTCAAAGGTTAGGGTTTTATAATAACTTTTATGTACTGTTAATATTTCATAAAAGTTATTGTGAATTTTGTGAATGAATGTTTTTGGCTTTCTACTTTAATAAATCCATGATGAGCTTCGATAATTGATTTTGATAGCGCTAAGCCAATTCCAATGGACCCTTCTTTATTAGAATTTTTTGTTTTGTAAAATCTATCAAATATATATGGCAAATCTTCTGATGCAATACCTTCACCAAAATCTTGAATTATAATTTCAGTATGAATAGAGGAGTTTGTGACTTCAATATAAATGGAACTATTATCATTTGAATGTTCAATGGAATTCTTTAAAATATTTAATAAAGCTTCTTGCATCCAAATACTGTCATGGAAAAGTAATATTTTTTCATTGGCTTTTAAATGTATGTTCATACTTTTTTTATTTAATTTACTTTTCAAACTAGCAATGACCTCATAAATTGTATCAATAATATCAGAGTTTTCTTTTTCAAATAGTATTGCCCTAGCATCTATTTTTGAAACTTTTAATAAATTATGTATTAAAAAGCTGATTCTTGAAATTTGAACATCATTATTGTGTAAAAAATGATATTGCTGTTCATTTAATTTACCTTGTAATAAGATATCATTGTTCACTGTTAGTGTTGAGAGTGGTGTTTTTAGTTGATGAGAAATATCTTGTAAAGTTTGAATTAAAAATTGTTTTTCTTCCGTTAAATTATGCATACTTTTTCTAATAACATTTTTCAGTTTATGAAAAGAATTAGCAAGTTTAGCTAGATCTCCTTCTCTATTTTCCTTGATATCAATGGTGTAATCACCTTCAATAATTTTATTCGCTGCAGTTGTTACATTTCTAATTTTTAAGAAAAAAGATTTATATTGTAAGTAATTTAGGAAAATTAGGATTATGCTGAATCCTATTGCTCCAAGGAACATGTATATATTGTTTTGAGATATATGTTTATTTAAATAAGGAAAAAGTCTTGAGTCTAATTCAGCAGATAGACCATATTGATTTAATAGCATTTCTCCATCACTGGAATACTCTTTTTTATTCGCTGTATCATTTGTAAGTGCTTGTATTATTTCATATTCATTTTCTGGGTTTTGTGCAATTAGTTTCCCGGTAATTTCACTCCAAATAGTAATATAATCATTCTTTAAATGGTCATATAGAATATGAACTGTGATACCTTGATATATAATAAATAAAAAAGTGATTAATGCTAACGTAAGTATATTAATTTTTATTTCTCTATTTATCATTAAATTACTCCTTACTGACGTCTTTATTCCAAAAATATCCAACACCTCTTTGTGTGATTATATAGTTAGGATTTTGGGGAATATCCTCAATTTTACTTCTTAATCTTTTTACATAAACGGAAAGAGTGTTTTCATCGAAAAACACTTCACTTTCATCTACTATTTTTTTCAATATCTCATTTCTTTGTAACACTTTATGAGGATTTAGCATTAACGTTAATAAGAGTTTGTATTCTAAATGTGTTAAATTTATACTTTTCTCATGCTTAAAAGCTCTAGCCGCTTCAACTTCAAGGTGTATCTTTTCAGACCTCAATATAGTATTAGAAGCTGTTTTAATTTTTTTTCTTAATTGTACTTTTACTCTAGATAATAGCTCTTTTACCCTGAAGGGTTTTGTTATATAATCATCTCCACCAATATCAAGGCCCATTACTACATTTGCCTCCTCATCCAGTGCTGTGAGAAAAATAATAGGTATATCACCTTTTCTTTTAAGGTAGGTACATAAATCATATCCATTTCCATCTGGTAGTCCAACATCCAATATAGCTAAGTCAAATTTATTATTTTCGTATTGGTCTTTTGCATCTTGTACAGTAGAAACTCTTATAACCTCAAGTCCTTCTCCTTTTAGAGTAAACTCAATAGCCATTCCTAGATCGTTATCGTCTTCAACGAATAATACTTTATCCATAGTATCTCTCCTCATTTGTCTTTGATTATAGCAGTATTTTAGATTATGACAGTTATTTTACACGTTGATTGGCTAATTTAAAATAGTTTAGTATGGAAATGGGCTTTTAGAGGCTGTTCTGAGTATATGCATAATACTCAAATCGGCTTTCAGTTTTTCAGCACATAATGAGATACAGCATTTATTTAAAACAGAATATTCACGTAATTAATACGTGTTCTTGCTTATATTTAAAAAAACTTGTAATAGAGTCTTGTTGAATTTGTACGTTTTTATAAAGTCAGTAGTATTTTATTTAAGTTAACTTATACAAAAATGTTAAATGAAAATGGGATCCACATTAATTATGTAAATGAATTTTAAAAAACAGATCATTGAGAAGAAGAGCCGAATGGAAGAGGATTTTCGAGAATTTGAAAAATATGTGTGTACTTAAATAAGTGTATAAAAGCCATTTAAGTGTACAATTTTAAAATATATCTTGAAAAGAGTTACGAGTATATAAAAAGTTAAATTTAGTAATCTTACTAAATTGTAAGATTACAGTATATATAGTAAGACAAGAGTTATTCAATTAGCAATTAAAGACGTCTATACTGAAGGTAATAATTCTTTATTAATACTTGTAGCATTTTAGCGCCTGTTTATATAAAGAAAAAACCTACTGTTCTAATCCCAGATTAAACAGAGTATATGAGGAGGAAGAAAATGAAAAAGATAATAGGATTTCTAGCAGTAACAGCAATTTTTATAGGTATAGGGTTTGCTGTAAATCGTTATATAAATGGTCCCTCACAACCAGTAGACGGTATTATGGTATCTGGAACGAAAGAAAATATATCTGCTGTTAAAAATCTGTATAAAGATCAAAACGTACAAACAGCAGATTATAGTTATAAATTGGTCACAGAAGTAATAAAACAAGAACTCACTACCGAACAGAAAGAAGATATTAAGAAAGAATGGAAAGAAAAAGGAGAAAATATGACTGAAGAAGAGATGGACAAAGACCTTGATAAGTCATCTGTTAGAAAGAAACAATACGCGGTTATTACAAAATCTACAGCAGAAAAATTCTTAAAAAAAGGAATTGTAAGAACACCCTTATCTAAAGAAGATAGTTCAATAACTTCAACCCCGGTAAAAGAAATAAAAGAATTAGCGAGTGAAAAAAATTTATTTTATAGAAAAGAAGCGGAAGATGAGGAATTTAAGGATGGAAATTTAAATTTAAATGGACAAATGATACCTGTTCAACATATTGAACAAAATAATTGGATTGGCTATTTTTCATCACCGATAGTAATTGTTAATGAGGAAACGTATAAACAATTAAAAGAAAAAGAAGTAAGCCTTTCGTTAATTCAGTTTGCAAATGAAAAGTTTGATTATAAAAATAAAAATAAGGTAAATAAGGTGGTGGAATACGTTTCAAAAGTGTATGCAGTGAAAGACGAGAATGGTGAGTACGATAAGGATAAAATCTATTTTGTAGAGATTCAAAATTAATCTGTGAAAAGGATGAGTTGTATGGAGGTTGTTAGATTAGAAAATGTAGTAAAAACATATGGAGAAGGAGAAACGCAAGTACAGGCGTTAAAAGGAATTAATCTTTCCATTCGTAGGGGAGAATTCGTAACCATAGTTGGAGCATCAGGTTCTGGTAAAAGTACCTTATTGCATATTTTAGGAGGGCTGGATCGTCCGAGTTCGGGAAATGTGTTTATAGGTGATGAAAATATCTACAATTATAAAGATAATGAACTCTCTATTTTTCGCCGAAGAAAAGTTGGCTTTATATTTCAGTTTTTTAATTTAATTCCTGTCTTGAATGTACAAGAAAATATTGCTTTGCCAGCTCTATTGGACGAAGAACAGGTAGATGATCATTACCTGGATGAAATTATAAGAACACTAGGGTTAAATGAAAGACGAGATCATTTGCCTTCTGAATTATCGGGTGGTCAACAACAAAGGGTATCTATTGGTAGATCTCTTATAAATAAACCCGATATTATCTTAGCGGATGAACCAACCGGAAATCTAGATACAAAAAATACAAAAGAAGTTCTGAATTTATTAAAAGTAACGGCTAAAAAATATAATCAGACGGTGATTTTAATTACTCATGATCCTGCTATCGCATCAAACTCTGATCGAATTATAACCATTACAGATGGCATGATTATTTCAGATAAACAATTAGTGCAAAATCAAGAAAAATGTGGAGGGGAGGAGTATTGATTCATAGTTACAAACAGTTAAGTCAAAAATATCTCAGAAGTAATATAAAACGTACTTTGCTAACATTAACAGGTATTATTCTAGCGTTGGCGCTAATAACAACGATTGGACTTTTTTTTAATAGTGGATACACTTCGGGAATTGAAAATGCTAAAAAAGGTTCTATGGGTTCTGCAAATATTTCAGTTGAAAATTATAATCAAAAGCTTTTCAATATGATAAAAAGTAATCCTAATATATCTTCTTATGGCATCATAACTCCAGGAGAGGTGATCCAATTTGATGAGATAGCTGTCTCTTATATGTATGCAGATCATCAAGCATTGAAGCTGTTAAAGTCTAGTATTCCTGTAGAAGGTAAGCTACCTTCAAATGAAAACGAGGCTGTTTTAGAAAAATGGATGCTGCCTTACTTCGGGCCTAATCTTAAATTAGGCGGTATGTTTACTATTCATGAAAAAAAATATAAACTTGTTGGTTTGTTAAATAAGTCTAGTAGTAATCAGGAAAATAAACCCGGTCAATTATTGACATATAAAAATAAGTTTAAAGTTGGAGAAGGTAGCGTATTGATTGAATTGCATAAGTACGCAAACTTTGATGAAGTTGAAAATCAATTTAAATTATTGACGAATAAAGAAAATATAAGAGTGAATGACCAATTAAAGAAAGCCTTAAAGCCTAGTGTGGAGATAATGGCGGCAGCCGCTATTAGTATTGGGATTGTTGTGATTTCTACAATTGTTATTATTTACAATGCATTTCAAATTAGTATAGTAGAGCGAATGAAACAGTTTGGGTTATTGAGGAGTATAGGAGCTACAAAAAAACAAATCAGAAAAATTGTGATAAGGGAAGCAACATTTCTTTCTATTATTGCTATCTTTTTTGGGGTTTTGTGCAGTATATTAGTAGTCTTTTTACTTAATCAAGTACTGATAAACGTACTTAAAAACTCTATGGGATATACAATTAAATTAGATTGGTTAATTATATGTGTAAGTTCTTTAATTACATTGATAACTGTTTATATTTCAAGCTATTTTCCTGCTTTTTTTGCAGGTAGAATTTCACCGCTACTGGCCGTAAGTAGCCGATTAGCTATAAAAAAAGAAAAAATAAAGAAAAAAAAGAGAACAAAACTAAAGAAACCACTATCTTTTCCGTTAAGTATGGCATTAAAAAATATCCAAAGGAATCCCAATAGATATACAGTTACAATTTTGTCTATTATTATAAGTAGTGTACTGTATATCACGTTTACGTTTCTCATAGATACTGTCATTCAGCGTAAACAACCGGAAATTCAAGCTCTAAAATCGGACATATCAGTTAGGGTTAATTCAAATTTAGACAAGCCTAGCATAGATCGTATGAGTCGAAATATTTATAAAGTTAATAACGTAGAGAATCTGTACAAGCAATATCAGGCAAATGATTTTTATACGAAAGTACCAAAAAATAAACAAATTAAAGAATTACAAGGAAATGAATCCCTGTATCAAAAAGTAAAATATAATAATCAAACTGTAGAAATTATGAAAACACAAATAAAAGCATATGATGAGAATAGTTTAAAGAAACTAGCTGAAAATGTAACTAGTGGAAGAATTGATATTTCAAAATTAAATCGTGAAAAAGAGGTTATTTTAGTAAAACAAGCTGCATCAAATGATATGAATACAAGTAAAAAATATATAGGTTCTCTAAGTACTTTTCAGGTAGGGGATGAAATCCAAATAACAAGTCAGCAGGAAAGAAAATCTACAGAGGAAATCTCCTACAATGAAGAAAAACTAGAAACTTTAAAAATAGCTGCTATTGTAGAATTGGACATTTTTAATATGAGCAGAGTGATGGATACCATAACTTTTATTACTAGTGAACAAATAGCCGAATATATTACACCATCTCCACAAAAATTAACAGGTTTTGAAATTGATTTAGAGAATCAATCTCGGGCTGATGCTACAATTTTAGATATACAAAAGAAACTGGGTGGAGATGCATCTATAGATGTACAAAATAATATTGTTCAAAGTAATTTCCATACAGACAATATACTTTATATAAAAATATTAGGGTACGGATTTATAGCTGTTATTACACTAATTGGTTGTGTAAATATTTTAAATACCATTACAGTCAGCATCATTATGAGAAGAAAAGAATTGGCTGCTTTAAAATCGATTGGTATGTCGCAGAAGGATTTGAAAAAGATGGTTATATATGAAGGACTTCTGTACGGTTTCTTTGGAAGCATACAAGGGATCTTTTTCGGCTGTATGCTGTCGTATATTCTTTATGTAGCACTGTCAAATACGGTGTCGTTTGAATGGATTATACCTTATCAATCTAGCTTTATCACATTTATAACTGCACTTTTGATTAGTTATGTATCGGTACTAATTCCGCTTCGGAAAATTAAAAAGGATAACGTTATAGATGTAATTAGAGAAGAATAGCAGTAGTTAAAACAATATGTGATTCTGCAGTTCAACTGAGATACGTATAAAACGGTTCGTAATCTGTATTATATGTTCAAATCGAGGAATTCTAAAACATAAAATACAAAAGTACCTTATATTATATAAGGTACTTTTGTATTTTTTAAAATGACATAAGATACGTTTACTTGAGTTTTTTAGGTAGTTAGGGTTTGATATACTAACTTAAAATAAAAATGTTGAGTAGTTCATTTTCATTATACATCAATATATCTGAATTAAAAATGCAATTTTGCATCGAAATATCTGCAGTACCAATTCCATAATAGTCTCAAGTCTATTAAAGTGGGAGCATTGTTGTTACTAGTTGGCGGAGTCATTTTCTTAAAACATAAAAATACATAAAAAGAGAAGTAAGGACGAGTTACGTAAAGTTGTATATGATTACATGCAGTGAGAAACAAGAATTAGAAACGTGTATGATGTATTGATGGCTACATGTTATGGGGGGAGGATACTTGTTATTGGAAAAAGTATTTAGTGAAAACATAAATTGAAGTGTTTGTATAAAAAACCTCCCAAAGGAGGCTTTTTATGAAGATAAACGTTTTGAAGCAGTCATCTTTTTAACGTTCATAATAATTTCACGTTCTAACATTTCATTTTTCTTACCAATTCGGCTTCCAATAAAGAAAACATCGATTAAAGCCCAGAAACCAAGCCCTCCAAGAGTCAGTGTCATGGCAATTGCCATACCAAAGTCACGTGCGTAGTAGCGGTGACCACCAAGTCCGCCTAGAAAAAACCAAATTAGGTAAGCAAGTCCTTTTGATTTTTTCTTTTTCTCAAACTCTGAAGTAACAAGAACCATTTGATCCGTTGTTAAGTCCTTTTTCAATAGTAGGTTATCCATTAAAATTCTCCCTTTAAATGTAAGATATAATTATTCCGAATATAAATATATCACAATATTAACTTTAATGTAATAAACCAGAAAAATATTATTGGTAATTCAAAAATTAATGGTTCAATACAATTTAAAGAATATGGTCAATCATTTGTGTGAAATAGCTTGTGTATATCATTTGGGATACTATAATTAATTTTCAATTTCATTTCAAGAACAACGGAAACAAAAGAGAAATCGAAACGAAATCATGAAAGAAACTATATTAAAAGCACTACGATTTAAAAATAGAAAAGGCCTCATCAAATAAAGATGACATTGGTGGATCAGTTTCAAGTTGTATAAAATTTAAAGCGCATTTGTAGAATCATGGAGAAATAAGAGATTGTTTGTTCGGTTCGCATAGCGAATCTGTTATTTAATTAAAACAAGAGATTTAGAAATATATAACATACATAATTATTATAGATGTCAATGGAATTCAAAAAGATGAAACTGTTGAATACAGAAATAGCTTTTTTGATGTTGCCTAGCTTTTTTAATGTCCTTTATAAAGGAGACAGATCACTTTATAAGAGTTCGTTGTTACTATATATATAATCATTAAGAGTATGTTTTGTTGGATCAGTATTTCTCAATAACAACAGCTATACATCCCATTTACATTTATTGTATGTAAAGCGTATGCTAGATTTAGTTGTAATAAATGGAAGGGAGCTGTATTTTTGAACAGAAAAGTTTTTTCTTCAGTTTTACTATCGTCACTTTTGTTTTTAGGAGTAACTGGTTCAGGAGGAGTAGAGGCTTCTATGATTACACAAATAAAGTATAACCAAGGCGGAGCAAAGTACATATATACAAATGCACCAGAAAGTGTATATGATAATCCAAATATGGGATCAAACTTTGAAGTTGGTAAGTATGCTTACTACACAAATGAAAGAATATTAGAAGCAAATCAAGAGTATAGTGCTGAATTTTTTAATCGAAATTATACTGGAGGTCAATTGAAATTTGGATATGCTATACACAATGAAGATCGTCAACCGCAAACTATAAGAATTAAAAATAGTGCTGTAAATGCAGCATATCCGGTTAGTTCTGATGGTTCATGGGATATAATGGGCATTACATCTAGTACTATAGTTCAATATGGAAATAGTAACAATGATCAAGTTATTACTATTCCAGCAGATGGGCATGTATTTATATTAGAAAAAGATGTAGAAGATACTTTTGCAGTTAATGGAAAAATTAAGTTTATTCCGAACGCAAAATTAACCCTACGTCAATTTGTTTCAAAGAAAAAACCAGATAGACAGTTCTCTAGCCCCGCAGAAATTTTTGATCCCTTAAAAACAACACAGGTTAAAAATTATAATAAAACTACTTCAACTGCTAATTATAATTACGATGAAAGGTATGCTGTTATTGATAATGTAACAACAAGTACCTTTTATGTAGGTTCAAAGACAAGTAAAGCCTATCCTCAACCTCGTGTTGGTATTAATGAATACGAAGCACCTATATGGTATCTAGAAAATTCTAACCCGACGCTTGAAGGAAACTATGGAATTGTTTATGATTTTCAATTTAAAAATGCGGCAGGAAAGAAAATTAGAATTAAGCCTGAAATTATATCAGAAAATGATAAGTCAACCGATCCAGAGAAATTCCCGCCACTAGCATTTTTTTCACAAGTAACGTACTGGACTTCAGGAACTTGGAAAAGTACAACCAAATTAACTAAACCTGATCAATATCATTATATAACTATTCCAGCAGATCAACATGTGAAATTTATATTACCGGGTGGTAATAATGGCAATAACCTTTTTGAAATTATAGAATAATGTTTTGGAAGTTAGAATTAAATAAATAGACAGAGTCATATTGTTGATGCCAATTTAAATAAAAATGTAAGAGAATAAAAAAATCGTCAGTTGCTTTTTAAAAGCGCTGACGATTTTTTGTATAGTCTCATAGCTAGACTTAATTATTAAAAGTTAAATAAATTTCTATATAGTGTAAATTTAAAGAAATTAAATAGGAATTTGGGACTATATTTGTTTTAAAGGGATTGAGGTGGATCTAATTTCATTGAATCTATCATAACTTTAATATTTTTCGAATTACCTTTAACAGATAGTTTCACTTTTTCAATTTCCAATGTTTTTGAAAAATCTTCATTTCCTATTGAGCCAATTAACTGATCTAATTCATTAGTCCATGTAATGTTAGTAGCTTGAATCATTGCCTTAATCGTAGGTATATCTGCGTAGCCAGTATACATAATTCCATCAATTACTTTTCCGTTTTCTCCTAACATGACACTTACCCATTTCATATCTTGATCTGATTTATCTACTTCTTTAGGGTAATAAAACCTATATGTATTGGATTTCTTTTCTAGTTCAAAATTAAATGGAAGAATTTCAATACCTTGAGTAGATACAGTACTCTTAATTTTATTATAGTTTTTTAAATATTCTTCTGCTGTCATATGTTTAAGTGCAACTTTTTCTTTTACATCCACTGGTTCTTTTTCGGGTGCTTCAATTTTGTTGAGAGTATCTTTGTGTTCTATATCTGTGCAACCTAAAAGGCTAGCCGCTATCAGGAAGGTTCCGAGTATAAGTATTTTCTTTGGCATAAAAATCTCTCCTTAAGTAATATAGGAAAAATGCCGAAAGAGTTGATATCCTTAACAATTTCGGCATTTTTCAAGTTTGGATATTTGAATTTTTTTATAACGAAAAAGAATCATTTATATGATCTAATTGATTTAAGAAAGAACAGTACAATTAGTCCTGAAATAAATAATAAGACCCCATTTATTAATAAGATTAATGGTGGACCATAAATGTCAGCGAAAAATGAGGAAATTGCTAAAGCGACTGGTGATGCAATACTCGTAAGAGAACCAAGTGTTCCAAAAGTCCTTCCCTGTAACTCAGGATCTACCTCAACTTTAATAATCACATTGACAAGCAATGTACAAAATGAAAAAAGTATTCCTAAGAGGAGAATTAATGGTACTGCATAAAGAACAGATGGAGCAAAAGATAGCCCTACAAAGATTGGAGCTAGTAAAACCATACTAAGGATTATCCACCAACCCCGTCGATGTAACTTATTATCAAAAAAGATAATAATGCCTGCGCCTAACATATAACCTATTGGAATGCTAGATTCAATTATCCCAAATTCAATCGGATTTGCCTTCCACACTTTTACAGACATTACTTGAATAAGCATTAATGAAGCAGTGAAAAATGTGATTAAAGTAGGCGAGAGTATAATAACAGATTTAGCAAAAGGGTTCTGCCATATATACTTGAATCCTGCAACAAGGTCCTCTTGAAATGAATTTTTGATCCTGTTTTTTTTGTAGAATTAGGAAACTTTCCACTTAACAACACTAAAATAGCGGATAACATAAAAGTAACTGCGTCAACTGAGATAGCAATGCTACCACCAAATGCTGCAACTACAACTCCTCCTATTGCTAGCCCCGAAATACGAGATACATTATCTGCTACATTTAATACTCCAGTAGCTTGTTGAACTTTGTCTTTTCCTACAATATCAACTAAGGAAGCATGGAATGCAGGTGACTGAAATAATCCTGCACAGGAAGTAAGAGCGGTTAAGATAATAATAAGAATAAAGGGGGTACCGGGTATTGCAATACAAAATGCGATGCTTAGTATTAAAAGACTTCTTATTATATCTGTTATCCACATTAGTTTTCTACGATCTACCCTATCTGCAACAGTACCTGCAATGGAAGAAAACAACATGCTCATGACCATATGAGTTATGGCAATTGTAGACATTAATTTGGCACTTCCTGTTGCTTGCAGTACCCAGAGGTTTAAAGCAATACTGTGAAATGAATTTCCAAACATTGATAAGGTATAACCTGTAAATACAAAAGTAAATGTACGA
This sequence comes from Bacillus cereus group sp. BfR-BA-01356, assembly GCF_022663635.1. Classification (NCBI taxonomy): domain Bacteria; kingdom Bacillati; phylum Bacillota; class Bacilli; order Caryophanales; family Bacillaceae; genus Bacillus; species Bacillus cereus group sp. BfR-BA-01356. The sequence continues at coordinate 44,095 of NZ_JAKUFX010000035.1, forward strand.
TTTTTCCATAATGTCTTTTTCGAAGAAACAGCAAGAGCGGAATCTAATTCGACCTGTTGTTGCATAGTATTGTCACCTCACAAATTTAAGTATCTCATTTATAAAAATTTGTTTGCAAACTAATGGTGATGAACTTTAGTAATCGAGTTAGTTAGATGATTAATGAAATGGAATCTAATTGTAAAAGAGCTATATTAATATATGATATTGTTATTTTGAGGTAAAAACGGTAGGTATGAAATCGATTTAAGTACATAAATGTTTGAAAAATAAAAAACAATATAAATTAACCATAGAAATCTTAGAATGTAAGTGAATTTAAATTGTTATGAAATTAAATTACTAGAAAATATCTACTAATGGCATTATCAAATTTGTAAAAGTAAATCTTTAATTTATAAAGAAAATTTTAATTAGCATTTAGGAAGGAACATTTTAACTGTACAATAATGTTTTAATTTTTATATAAGATTTTTAAAAATAAAATATTTCTCCAGATTATTTTGGAAATTCTTTACAGCTTTTCCCTAGATTTTTAATATTTGTAAGATTGGAAGCTATATTTATATTTTATAGTTTATTTTGGAGTATAAGATTGGTATTAGTAGTAGAAATAGTATTTTTATTAATAATCTAGTATTTACTTTTAATACTCCTCTCCGTATAAAGTTTTACCAAATATTTTCAGGTGAATATTACCAAATAAAAAATGTTTTGTCTATGTATTTTATTGGGGCTATATTTTGTAAGCATAATTCAATGTAAGAATTTTCTATATTTATCCTCCCTATATAATGACATTTTTTCCCTTACTTCGACATAAATCAAATGGTACAGTTTATAGGACAAATATAGAACCCACTTGTAGACATTATTTTGTGTGAAAAATTGAATCGAAACATGAGTTACTAGTTAGGAGGCGAAATATATTGTAACTATTTTTCAAATAGTACTTAAGGGTAGAGTGCTAAACGTTTGAAAATAGCTGGTAAATGCTTCTATGGGATGGAGGTTGTCATTTGAAAGAAAAAGATAAGCTTAAGGTGAATAGGAACAACGTTAATTTTTCTAAGGATATAATATATCAAATTGTAACGGACAGATTCTATAATGGATGTCCATCATATAATCCCAAAGACCTGCGGTAGTATGTCAACTGAAAAATAATATCTTTTGAAGTTATCAAAGGACAAATTGCTTAAAAAAGACATCACGAAACTAGACCAGTATTTTATGTAAAATAC